>DASZZA010000001.1:0-2551 GCA_035545135.1 Lacipirellulaceae bacterium
GTCGAAGCCGGAAGAGTCGTCCGATGAGTCAAAGTCGACGGTGAAGCGGTAGGTGGCGGTTAGCGGCGGTAGATTCGGCCTGGCGGCCGACGCTAAACTGTTGGAATCGTGCGTTTAGCGTCGGCGGCGACGCCGAATCTACTTGTAACCAACTTCGAATCCGATACACTGGCCCGCATGCTCGGCTGGCATCTTATCTTCTCGACCTACGGATTCTGGTTGCCAAACGATCCGCGCGGCAGTGGGTCGAAGCGCGTGCGAGCGCGGCACATTTACGAAGCTGGCGGGGAGGCGACGAAGGTTCAGACGCGGCGCAGTGTGGCACATCAGCCACATGATGTGAAACTTAGGCGCGTGGCCAAGGAATCGCTCAAATATCCGGCGGTCGAGTTGACTGGAGTCCAGGCGCGGGCTGCGGCTCACGGCATCGCCGCAGTTTGCGCGAAAATTGGGTTGGTCGTTCACGCGTGCGCGATGTTGCCGGATCATGTGCACCTAGTTGTTGGCAAACATCCGTTCGATGGTGGTGAGTTAATTGCGTGCCTCAAGCGTGCTGCGACTCGCGGGATGAACGCCGAAGGGCTACACCCAATGCGTGAGTTCGCGCGAGCGGACGAAAGATTGCCCAGTCCGTGGGCCGCCGGTGGATGGAATGTGATTCTGTTTACGCCCGAGCAGATGAGGGCGGCGGTTCGGTACGTGGAGGAAAATCCTGTTGGGGCCGGTTTGAAGCCGCAGCTGTGGTCGTTTGTGGCGCCGTATGAGGGCTGATCGTTGGTGGCGGTAGATTCGGCTTGGCGGCCGACGCTAAACGACGGATGATCGGTTTAGCGTCGGCGGCGACGCCGAATTTATTTCCCATCGGCGTTGCCATAGAACGCAATCGCATTTAAGCGAGTGCGATTCTTCACCAACGCGACGATCGCATCCACTTCAGCATCGCCGAGCGGCGCGACGAACGATTCGGCCGGCCGCCGGGCAATCGTGTAAATCTGCACAAGCTTTAACCGCCCCCCGGCGGTGGTGATTTCGTTGAGGCGGTCGCAAAAGGCTTCGAGCTCGGCTGGGGACGGTGGCTCGCCGTTCACGCGCATGAAGAGCGATTGGATGACGAGCGGGCGAACGCGCGCGGCGGCCGTGATGTTGTCCAAAATCTGCCGGAACGGAATCGGCGTCCGCTCGATGAGGTGGTAGTACTCGTCGGTACCGGCCTCGAGCTTCGCCCAAATTTCGCCGTTGTTTTCATCAAGGATCGCCAGGCCGCGCTGGACATGTGGGCGGTGAAACATGCTGGCGTTGGTGATAAGAACCATTTTGAAAGGGGAAGGGGGATGGGGGAAGGGGGAAGGGCGATCCGCACTCCGCCTTCCGCCCTCCGCACTTTTCGCCTCGGACTCGCGTTTCACGGCGGCGCATTGTTCGATGATCTCGTCGAAGTTCTTATAGGTGGTGGGTTCGCCGTCGCCGGAGAAGGCGATGTCGTTGAGGCGGCGGAGATGGGGTGGCACGGCCGCGAATTTGGGCGTTTCGTAGACGCGGCCGGAGATGACGAGGTCGACCGTGCTGCGTAGTTCAGCGAGCAGCGCGGCAGTTTCGACAAAGCGGGTTTCGCTCTGGCTGCGGCGGTCTACCTGACAGTAGATGCAGTCGAAGTTGCAGATTTTGTCCGGGTTGAGATTCACGCCGATCGATATGCCGCCCGAGCGTCGGCTAAGCACCGGGTAAACAAACCGGTTGTGCTCAAAGAGCCGGGCGTGATCGGTGTGGAGGGGGAGGGTGGACACGGTGAAGGTGTCAGGTCTCGGGTGTTGGGTGCCAGAATTCAGTCGCGACCGACCTCTACATCATAGAGGCAACCTCGGGTACGTCGAGGGACGTACCGACCAGTGCGGAGCTTTATTGCGGAGGGCGACTTGTTCCCTGGCACCAGACACATAGCTACGCGCTTTCGCGGTAGCCGAAGTGGCACAGGCGGCGGTAAAGGTCGCAGCGGCCGACGAGTTCGTTATGCGATCCGGTGTCGATGATCTGGCCCTGATCCATCACGACCACGCGGTCGGCGAGCGAGATCATGCTCACTCGGTGGGTGATCATGAAGGAGGTGCGGCCACGAGAGAATTTTTCGAGCACCTCGAATATGAGCTGCTCACTTTCGATGTCGATTTGGCTAGTCGCCTCGTCGAGCAGCAGGATTTCGGGATCGCGGAGGATGGCGCGGGCGAGCGAAATTCGCTGCCGCTGCCCACCGGAGAGCCGGCTGCCGCCGGGGCCGACGAGTGTTTGATAACCGTCGGGCAGCTTGTCGATAATGAAGGAGTGGGCATGGGCGGCGTGGGCCGCGGCTTCAATTTCGGAGAATGATGCGTCTGGCTTGCCGTAGCGGATATTGTTTTCGACCGTGTCGTTGAACATCAGGATTTCCTGAGACACGAGGCCGAAGCGCTGTCGGAGGTCGCGGAGGCGGACGTCGCGGATATCGGTGCCCTCGACCGTGACGCGGCCGGCCGTGACCTCGTAGAACCGCGGCAGGAGTTGAACAAGCGTGGTCTTT
>DASZZA010000002.1:0-2275 GCA_035545135.1 Lacipirellulaceae bacterium
TTCAGGGAAAGATGCCGCAAGACGTACAGAAAGAGCAGGTAGGCAAACCAGTCGTAAATCAGGAACCAGAGCGGTCCATCGAGAGGAAAAAGATCCGGCGAACCGAATTGTGTTCCATCCGCGGGTATGAGCACGAAGCCTTTCAGGGCAATCAGCAAAAGCGGCAGGACAGCATCATTTCCCGGTGCGGAAATGAGCATCGAGATCAGTCCCAATGTCATTCCCAAGGCCACCAGGGGGCGCAGCCGAACCGCGCGCTCCGTAACGGCCTGGGCGATCGTGACGCGCCCTGTGCGCAGCTTCTCTTCCAGCGCATAGCCGGCAAAGAAGCCACTCATCAAAAAGAAAAAGTCCAGGATCGTCGCGTCCTGGGGCACGTAGCGGCCGGGCACCGTTATCCCCAGCGATCCAAGACAGTGCTGAAGCAGGACTACGAGAAAGCCCACGCCTCGCGCCAGATCGAGAACTTCCAGGCGTTGTCGCTGACGGGTGGTATTCATCAAAGTCGCGAAATGCTGGAGGTGCGCTAGGGCGTCACGGCCGAAGCCGGCGGCACCACGTCGCCATTGCCTTTAATCGCCGTGAAGTTGGGTGATTTGCGCGATGGCCCGCCACGGAGATCGAAGCGTTTGAGCTTGCCCGTCGCGGTCTTCGGAAGAGCGGTTCTGAATTCGATGGCGCGTGGATATTTGTATGGCGCCAGAACTTTTTTGACATGCTCTTGTAGACGTTGCGCCAATTGCCCTGTCCCTTCGATGCCTGCACGCGGTACGACAAATGCCTTGACGATCTGTCCGACGTCCGGATCGGGCCAGCCGACGACGGCACATTCCTCGACATCGGGATGAAGTGCGAGTGCGCTTTCCACTTCCGGGCCGGCGATGTTGTAACCTTTCGACACGATCATGTCGTCCGCACGCGCAACGTGCCAATAATAGCCATCGCTGTCCCTGCGATAGATATCGCCGGTGATGTTCCAGCCATCCATGACGTACTGGGCTTGACGATTGTCCGCCAGGTAACGGCAGCCGGTTGGACCACGCACGGCCAGCCGACCCTGCCCCACTCCCTCGATGACTTTGCCGTTCCCGTCCAGCAGGCAAGCCTCATAGCCCGGCACAGGCTTGCCCGTCGCACCAGGACGCACTGCCCCCTGGGCACCGGAAATGAAGATGTGGATCATCTCGGTGCTGCCAATTCCGTCGATAATCCGGATCCCGGTGGCATCGAACCACATCTCGGATATTTTCCGTGACAGTGCTTCGCCGGCGGAGACGCAGACCTTCAAACTCGCCAGGCTTTTCTCGGGAAGGCTGGCCAATGCCTTGTAGGCGGTTGGCGCGGTGAAGACGTGGGTGACCTTGTGTCTCTCGATGGTCTTGGCGAACCCGGCCGCAGTCCGATCCTCGGAAAAAGCGATGGCGGCCCGGAAATAGAGCGGGAACACAAGAAGTGCGCCCAGTCCGTAGGTAAAGCCCAGCGGTGGGCTCCCGCTGAACACAGATTCGCTGTCCGCGGCCAGGATATGCTTTGCAAAGGTTTCGCACATCGCCATCACGTCGCGATGAAAATGCATCGCGGCTTTCGGTTCGCCGGTCGTGCCGGAGGTGAAAGCGATCAGGCAGACGTCATCCTGACTGGTGGGAACCGTGGCAAACTCAGGAGATTTCGACGCCATGAGGCGTTCCAGCTCGCTATCATCCCGCCCGAACGCTACGACCTTGCGCAAGGTACCCTCTGATGCCAGCGGCTCCAGCTCGTGAACCAGATCATGGGCACAGAGCGCATATTGGATGGTTGCTTTCGCGATGATCGGCCGCAGCTCCCTGGTGCGCAGCATCGGCATGGTCGTCACCACGATCGCGCCGATCTTCGCAATCGCAAGCCACGCGGCGATCAATTCAGCGCCATTGTGGCCGTGCAGCAGGACCCGCGCCCCGGATTCGACTCCGCAGTCCTGCACCAGGACGTTGGCGATACGATTTGTCATGGTCGCGATGTCTGCGTAGCTCCAGGTTCGCGCACCATGAAGAACCAGCGTCTTGTTCGGATCCACCTGTGCGACGGCGTCATCCAGGAGGCGCGCTACGCAGTTGAGACGGTCGGGAAACTGGAGCTCTGGCAGATCAAACAGAAGATCAGGCCACGTTTCGACGGACGGAAGGTTATTCCTGGCAAACGGGTCCGCCAGCAACGAAGGCTTCAGTGTCGATCCGGCGCCGCGGCAAGTATCCAACTCTGCCGAGCGAGGCTGGAACTGCATGGATGTGCCCCC
>DASZZA010000003.1:0-4836 GCA_035545135.1 Lacipirellulaceae bacterium
CGTATCTGGCCGGTGGAGTGAACGAACCGGTCGATATTTTCTTTGTGAACGACACAGTGATGCTTGATTATGGCCCCTTCGATAACCAGCGATTGTATTCACTCGGTCAGGCCGCAAGCTTCATTCCCTTTCCACAGCCTCGACTAGATGCACCGGCAACTTACGTCGGTCTGACCAATCAGCAATTGTGGGATGAGTTTGGCGTCACGGTCGGCGGCGCCATCGCCCCGCCCAGCGCGGTAACATATCCCAACGTCGTCGGGCTGGTTGCGCCTCCCGGTCATTAATCCTGCGAAGCATCGAATTGGTGCGGCGAGCGTGAATAACGTCTCGTATTGCTACCGCCGATACAAGTCGTTCGCGCCCGCAAGCTTCTCCGTTTGTCCTTACTGCCACCGTTGCATCCCACGTTCACCATAATCCGCGGTAGCAGGTGTGCGTTTAAGAAGTTGGAATTGTGGTCACGTATTGCTTCTGTGGGTGTTTCGCTATGATGGCGGCTAGTCTGCTCCACAGTGCTTGAGAACAAAGAGAGACTGTCATGGCGCGTCCAATAACAGTCACCATTCCACATACATTAAGAAAGGACGAGGCCCGGCGGCGGATCCAGGAAGGTTTTGTACAGTTGCGGCAGCAAATCACGGGCGGCGTTGGCGGTGTGCTTGGCAAGGCGATCGTTTTTCAAGAGCGATGGGAAGGCGACCGCCTGCGGTTCGAAGGCACCGGGCTCGGCCAGAAGATGACTGGACGGTTGGACGTGCGCGATGACGCCGTCGAGATTCAGATCGATCTGCCGGAAATCCTCGCCGCGATTGCCGACCGGATTATCGGGCGATTGAAGATTGAGGGCCAGAAACTGCTTGAGAAGAAATGAGAGTCTGCGACACAATTCGCTCCAATAACCACCGAACGTCGACAGAATGTTCTGTTGCGTCGACGCCGTCGTCTACCGAGTCCACGAAGGACGGAGGTATGCACTTCATGCTTACCACCACCCTTTCACAAATGCAGATATGCCGCCCGCGCGAATCTATCGTTTGCGGGCTCCCGCGGGGATATCCGGCGTGAAGATGTGGTTGATGGGCGGCGACTTGGCCTGCGGCTCGCGGCAGTACGAGAGGCAGATCAGCGCGTAGGCCGTCACGAGATTCGGATCACCTTCGAGCCAGCGCGGGGCCCTGTTGACCCAGCTTCCATCGGGCTTCTGGTCGGCTATCAGCTTGTCCGCCAAGTCGTCACGCCAGTCGTGCGATTTGCCTTTGCTATCGACAAGTTCGGGATTGCCAATGGCGGCAAGCGCTTTTGCGAATGTGTGATAATAGTAGTACAGGCCCTGCATTCCCATGCCCGGATTGTCGTCGAGGGTGTAGTGTTTTTCAATCCACCCGACCGCAGCCTTGACGCGTGGGTCATCCTTCGTGACTCCAGCGTAGATCATACTTTTGAGTCCGGAATACGTCATCGAGCCGTAGCTGCGGAGACCGCCGTCTGCAGTCTTGCCCGCCGGGCTGCTGCCGCCGGCGGCGACGGTGTAGTAGAATCCGCCGTCGTTCACTTTCGCGGCGAATGGGCTCGTGTTGTCAGCCGATTCCAGATTCTGGCAGCGCGACACAAAGATGAGCGCCTTCTGCATTGCGGGATCATCTTTGCCGACACCGACCGAGTGCAGGGCATCGACCAGAAAGCTCGTGTTCGAGAGGTCCGGCCGGCTATTCGCCTTCCCGTAGCCGGCGCCGCCGTAATACAAATCGGACGGGTCCTTTCCTTCCGTTTCGTCCCATTGCTCCTTCTTCAAAACCTTTTCGGCGTTGGCCAGTAGCTTGTCGTATCGGTGATCTCGATTGGCCTCGTGGAAACAGACGACTGCTACGCACGTTTCGTAATTCTTGTGATTGCTGCCGTGTTGATAAATTCCGCCGTCTGCATGGACGTTAGATTCGAGATACTTCAGAATTTTGGCGACGACCGGGTCTTCCGGCGTGCGACCGGAGCGCAGTAACGCCGTACCGACGAGTGACGTGACCCCCGTGCCGGAACTTGCGCTGAATGACCCATCTTTCGCCTGTGCTTGCTTGAAATAATCAGCGGCCCGATTGACGGCGTCATTGAGCTTCCCGGTATCGACTTTGGCTAGCGTCGAGTCGGCGGCCGTCGACGACGACGTGGCAACGGATGCGACCAGGCCACCACACGCCAACAAACACAGTACGAAACGTGCCGAACGGAAGTGAAACGAGTTTCTCATAAATTCACCACTGGGATGGCGCGCCGTCGTTCGTTAGGAAGCGCGAGGTTACTGAAACCAGAGCAAATCCGGATTTGCTGACGCGAAGTGTGACGTCCAATTCCGCCACGTTAAACCCGGAGGTTCGTCTCGGAAAAATTCAGCTGCACACAGGCGGCACACCCTTTTTGTATACGTCGGGTGCGTCACCGACAATTTAATTGTACGCCGACATGGCGACAAGAAACGCAATCCAAATTGCAAGCAGAATGCTTGCCGCGAAAAATTGCGCACGGTGTTGCTTCAACGGCCACCAGGGACGTGTCGAATTTTTCGACGCTTCGTTCGATGATGGTGGCAGCGGACGCGATGAAGATTTCGGCATGCCGTGTTTTGCGCCTATATAGATTAATAAAGGAAAAAGCCGGCTAGGATGGCCGGGCTATGCGATATGTGACTGCTACGAATCCGACGCGATGGGCAGAAACGCGTCGTGCAGACCGTCGTCGAAATCGAACACGTTGTCGAAATCTTCGCGACGGTCGGTGGCCGTCTTTTTCATTTCGCCGATTTCGATCAGGTTGTAAACAATTTCTCCAAAATCACCCGTCGTTTGCACGCCCCACTCGTTGAGGACGTTCTTGGCCAGCATGCCATACTGCTGGACGGCGTACTGACGAATGGCTTCGCAGAGCTGTTGCCCAGTGATATGGCGTTCTTCTTGCTCGGTGGCGTCGCGAGAACGCATGCCGCCCATGCCAAGTTGCTCTTGGGCGAAACGAAGCGCTTCGAAAACAAAAAAGTACGCGTCCCGGTGATAGCGGCGATCGCGTCGCAATAATTCGGCTAGTGGATGATCTGGATCTATCATGTCTCCATTGTCGGCGGAGCGAGCGCTTTAGGCAACCGCATGGCGGGAAGTTGGAAAAATGGTGCTTGCAGAATAACGCAAAAGGGCGAGCGAATGTTGAACGACGAGTTGTACTAAGGACTTTCGTTGATCGGGTCGGTTTCGGCGCCATCGCCCAAATCGGTCTGTGATTGTTCAACGGACGTGTCGTCTGGTAGGTTCGTGTCCTCTAAATGGGCCAACTCGGGCGGTAAGGATTCGGCGGTCGATTCATAGGCTGGTTCCTCGGTGTCGGGGGTCGGATGAGCCTCTCGGGGCCGTTTCTCGCGTTTCAGCACGGTGAGAACATCGGTCGCATCTATGACAATCCGCCGCATATCTTCGGTTTCCACAAGTACCTGACCGGCGAGAATTTCCTGGGCGAGCACATGGGCGCGACCTTTGCTCGTGATTATGTCCGCGCCGACGGGCGGCAACTCGCGCTGCAGGTCCTGATAGGTTTCATACTCGTAACGCAGGCAGCATTTGAGCCGGCCGCAGCGGCCCGATATTTTGCTCGGGTCGAGCGTGGCGCGCTGCAGCTTGGCCATCTTCATCGAAACGGGCGGCATCTCGCTGAGGTGCGTGTTGCAACAAACCGGTTTGCCGCAATCGCCGTAATCGGCCAGTAGTTTGGCCTCGTCGCGGACGCCGATCTGACGCATCTCAATACGCGTTTGGAATTCGGTGGCGAGCGATTTGACAAGCTCACGAAAATCGACACGTTCGTCGGATAAATAATATACAACGACTCGCTCGCCGCCGTAGAGATGCTCAACATCAACCAGCTTCATTTGAAGCGCCAAACGCTTAATTTGCTCCTGGCACACCTCGTATTCGCGTCGCTCCTGCTCGAACATTTTGCGCAGCTCGCGGACGTCGTCGCCCGATAGCCGCCGAAGGATCTGGCCTTGCTTGGGATCTTTCAGTGTGGCGACTGCCTCGTCGGAAGCTTCGCAGAGCACCTCGCCCGATTCCAGGCCGCGGCTGGTGCGAGCGATGATCTGGTCGCCGCGCGCGTAGCTATCGCGTCCTCGCGGCGCGAACACGCCGAGATTTCTCATGACACCGTGGCGGACGATGTAGCGAGGCATGGCGAAGTTAAAAGCAGAGCATGGACCGTGAAACCAGTTTCCCGTGACAGTGAGTATAGCGTTTTTCGTCGCGGAGCCCTACAGAAAGTCGAATCTGGAACATACCCCTAGCCAACTCGCAAGACTTCAGTGGACGCGATTGGGCGCTAGGTTCTTGCAAAACGGGTATCGACTTTGCTCAAGTGAGCACAATTCGTTGTGGTCTTGTTGCCATGCAATTATGGTACGCCAAAGGCATTTCACTCCGAAGCCCAGAGTGCGCGGCTGATCCGCGACCCTGTGCTGCCGTGTTGAATCGCTTCGCGGAACAAATATGCGATCTCCAAACAAAATTGCATAACACTCAGCCTCTAACCCAGAGTGGTCGCTTGCCTAAAGTGGATACTTATATTTTGCGAATTCGGCTACCGCCATTTTGGACCTGACAAGCCTCTAATGCGCCGAATTCCGCCAGGCGATTTCGCTGGTTTCGGTGCGCCAATCGAGTCCGAAGAAACCACAGGCGCGTATGCCGGCCGTGCCGGCGGATAGCGTTTTTGGTTCCAGGATCATGAGGTCTGGGTAAATGATCCCAGCTACGAACCAACGAAGCCGGTCGGTGAGCCGCATGCCGGCCGGGCCGGTGCCGG
>DASZZA010000004.1:0-6869 GCA_035545135.1 Lacipirellulaceae bacterium
CGAAGCGGTGCGGGGCGTGCTCTCGCATCATGTCGTCATCCGCGACGGCAAAATTGCCAACTACCATCCGTATCCACCGACACCATGGAACGCCAGCCCGCGTGACAAGTACGGCACACTAGGCCCCTACGAAGACGCCGTGCAAAACACGCCCATCTTCGAGGAAAACGGCCCCGATAAATTCAAGGGCGTCGACATCATGCGCGCGGTTCGCAGCTTTGATCCGTGCCTGCCGTGCGGCGTGCACATGTACACAGGCAAGGGGAAGACGATTGAAATCCGGCACGTGCCGATGTTCGGCGTACAACCGAGTTAACTTGCACCATGACAACCACTTCATCGTTCGAACGACGCATCGGCCGTATCGAGTCGCTCGTCGAGCGGATCGAGCAATCGGCGGATCCCTCGCTGCGTGAGGCGGCACGAGAAATGGTGCGCTGCCTGTTGGAACTGCATGCTGAAGGGCTTCGCAAAATCCTCCATCTGGCTGCCGGCTCAAATGGGGCCGCTCAATCAGTGCTTGATGCCTGGCTAAAGGACGACCTAGTACGAAGCTTGCTGCTGCTGCACGAGCTGCATCCGGAATCCCTGGAATCCAGAGTGCGACACGCCTTGGAGAACGTGCGACCGTACTTGCGTTCCCACGGCGGTAACGTCGAGCTCTTGGAGCTTGGCGAGGGTCGCGTTCGGCTGCGCATGGATGGAAATTGTCACGGGTGCCCGTCGTCCGCAGCAACACTGCGGGACACGATCGAACGGGCCATCCTCGAACTGGCGCCGGACGCCGGTGAAATTGAAGTCGAGGGCCTCAGCAGTTCGGCCGAGCCTGGCGGCTTGGTGTCACTGGAACTTCCAAATGGCAACGGATTCAACGGCGTACCGTCGCAGAATTTGGTGCCGCATGCTTCGCCCAATGGCAGCCGGTGCCATCTCGCTGCTGAACCTGTCGCACAGGAGAATTAACCATGTTTGGTTTCCTTTCCTCATTTCGAGCGCCGTTCCACACGCCGGGCCAAAGCGATATCTCGTCGCACACGGCCGGCACCGCGAAGGGTGAGGAATGGGTGCAAAAAAGAGGTCGCGAGGACGGTCGGCAGGAATCAGCACCGCATCGCACGGCCCGCGATTCAACGAGCGTTAGCCCGGAGATTCACGGTCCCATCGACCCGCGGATGCCAAATATTCCCCCCGCCTGAACGACGCAAGAGATATCCCATGAGCACATCGCTGCCGCTGCCGACTAAGGTGTCCGACGTGGGCACGACTCTCCGCCGCTTCGTTGCGAAACCGGCGGAGGTCGAACGCTGCGAGCTCTGCGGCGCCGAGCTGCGGAGCGAGCACGAACACCTTATTGAGCCGGCCACTCGGCGCATCCTATGCGCCTGCGATAGTTGCGTCATCCTGTTCGGCTACCAAGCGGAGACGAAGTACAAGCGCGTCCCCCGGCGCATCGAGGTACTCGTGAACTTTTGCCTCTCCGACGAGGCGTGGAACGGACTGGGAATCCCGATCAATCTCGCGTTCTTGTTTCGCAGCAGCGCCGCTGGAAGGGTGGTCGCCATGTTTCCCAGCCCGGGCGGATGCACCGAATCGCTGTTGCGATTCGATACCTGGGATGAGCTGGTTGCCGATAACCCGGCCCTCGGTAAATTGCAGCCGGACGTTGAAGCGCTGTTGATCAACCGCATGCAATGCAATCGAGCGTATTATCGGGCGCCCATCGACGAATGTTACAAGCTCGCTGGGCTAATCCGCAGCCACTGGAGCGGCCTTTCCGGTGGCACGGAGGTCTGGCGGAACGTGGATCATTTTTTTCGCGACTTGGATGCGCAAGTGGCGCAACGAACGTAATCATCGCGAGAACGAGCATGATCACCGGAGCACCCAAACTCGAATTCGGCATCGAAGGAGCCGAAGCGGTACCGCACTCGGTTGCGCCGCTTTTGGCGCTGAAGCTTCACATCACTTCGACAGAAGGCGCAACGATCCACTCGATTCTGCTGCGCTGCCAGGTGCACATCGAAGCGGCGCGGCGACGTTACTTGCCGAGCGACAAATCGAAACTGTTCGATTTGTTCGGCGAGTCGCGCGACTGGAACCGGACCTTGCGCGGGCTCCTCTGGACCACGACGAGCATGAGCGTGCCCTCGTTCACGGGCAGCATAACGGTCGACTTGCCGATTGCGTGCTCGTACGATTTCAACTTGGCCGCCACCAAGTATTTCGACGCGCTCGAAGATGGCGAGGTGCCGCTCAGCCTGCTGTTTAACGGCACCTTTTTCTACGCGGGCGCAAACAACGTGCTGCAGGTCGGTCATGTTCCCTGGGAAAACGAGGCCGATTATCGGCTTCCGGTCAGCGTATGGCGCGAGATGATGGAACACTATTATCCGAACATCGCCTGGCTCGCCCTGCGAAAGGACGTGTTCGATCGTTTGCAACAATACAAACGCGAACAAACACTTCCCACGTGGGAGCAAACGATCGAGAACCTGTTGGCGGACGCCAGCGAACCGGCCCCCGTGACAGCGAAATGAACGAAGCCCAATCCATCATCGACCGTGTGGCTGCGGCCGTATTATATGAGGGGTATATTCTTTACCCATATCGTCGCTCGCTGAAAAACATGCAGCGGTGGACGTTCGGCGGCGTGTTGCCGCGGGCCTTTTGCGAGATTCATCCCGAAGAAAACTGCACCGTTCAATCCGAGTGCCTCGTCGTAGCGGACGATGACGCGGAGCTGGGAATCCGCGTTCGTTTCCTGCAACTCGTCGAACGAATGGTCGCGGAGTTAACTCCGCCGTTGGCCGCCTTGCCAGACGATCGCGAACCGGCAACTCGACGCGTCGATTCGCTCACCGTCGGCGGCGAGACATTTCACGGCTGGCAGGAAGCCGTCGAGCGTGAAATAGCAGTTCTGAATCTGTCTATCGGGCGGCTAATCACTGATCCATATCAGTGCCACTTCGTGTATTCCCACAACCGAACCACCGAACCACTGAGCGATGTTTCCGCTGCCCAGATACCGGGAATATTGATTCGTGAAAACCATGCGATCGAAGGCAACATACGAGTTGGCGCGCAGCGGCTGGACGATGGAGTGACGAAGCTTACTGTCACGATATCAAATGATACGGCCGTCCCGAACATGGGCGGCGCGACGCGCGACATGGCGCTCGCATATTCGTTTGCGTCGCTGCACACCATCCTCGAGCTCCACGTCGGGCAATTTATTTCGGCGGTCGATCCGCCGCCTCAATGGACCGCCGCTGCTGCCGCCTGCTCGAATCGCGGCGCCTGGCCGGTGCTGGTTGGCGAAAAGGGACAGCGCGACACGATGCTTTCCGCACCCATCATTCTGTACGACTATCCAGAAGTCGCACCGGAGAGCCCAGGCGACTTATTCGATGCCAGCGAAATCGATGAAATCCTCACACTCCGCGTTCTTACGCTAACCGACGATGAAAAGCGGCAGATGGCGATGATCGAACATCACACACGCTCGCTGCTGCAGCGAACCGAAGCGCTTGACGCAGCGGCATTCAACCAGCTACACGGCACATTGCGTCTATGCGAACCTGCGACCGAGGACTGCCTGCGATGAACCAGTGGACCTGGCAAGCCGACCGGAAGCGGATCGAATGCGTTCATTTGGGTCCGTCTGAAATTCGCGAGGGCGACCGCGTTCGGTTGCGGCCCCGTCGGCGGTCGGACATCTTCGATCTGGCGCTCGATGGTAAGATCGCCGCAATCGAATCGATCGAAGAAGATTTTGAGGGCCGGTTGTACGTGGCAGTAACGGTCGACGATGATCCGGGCCGCGATTTCGGCGCGGCGCGGCAGATCGCCCACAGGTTCTTTTTCTTCGTCGACGAGATCGAACCGCTGGTCAGCTCGGAAGGAGCCTCGTGATGTCTCGGCCGCGAATACTTATCGCCGGCATCGGCAATATTTTTATTGGCGACGATGCCTTCGGCTGCGAGGTGGCTCAGCGGTTGGCACAGACGGCGCTGCCGGCCGACGTGCGCGTCGTTGACTACGGCATCCGCGGTATCGATCTTGCATACGCGCTCATGGACGGCTACGAGAGCGTCATCCTCGTCGACGCAGTGCCGCGCGGCGAAGCACCGGGAACGCTTTTTGTGATTGAGCCGGAGCTGAACGACGACGACTCGGCGGCGGCAGTGCCGATGATCGACATGCACAACCTCGACCCAGCGAAAGTGCTGCAATTGGCAAGAGCCTACGGTGGCCGATTGCAGCAGGTGCTGTTAGTGGGGTGCGAGCCGGCGGCCATCGGGGACGCGGGCGAACCGCCACCCTCCATGAGCGAGAGCGTCAGGTCGGCCATCAGTGCGGCCGTCGAACTGGTGCAATCGCTCGTCGAACAGCTGCTGGCGGCCGACCGAAATGGACCGCTCGAAGCCCGTTCCACGCAACTTGCAAGGAGATGAAACAATGGGATCCGCACTCGCCCGATATGTCAAAGACAAGTCTGATACGGCGCGCCACGCGATCGCTCAACAAATTGAACCGGCGTCAGCCTGCAGCGCTTCGGTGGCGAAAAAGGCGGTCTCGGTTTTAAGCGTGGCAGCTGTGGCCGGGATCGTTGCCGCGGCCATTTTCTACGGCCCGGACTTCGTTCGATATTTGAAAATTGAACGCATGTAATGGTTTTTGACCTGTCCGACGGTACGTTGATTGGGAGAGGAAACGTCGGCTATGATTCGTATGCTACGCTGCGTCGGCGAGAGCCCGGCCGAGTCGCCGGCACGTTTGCGCTTCGGCAATTGCGAATCCGCCGCAGAGCGCATCGTCGCAGGATGACCAAGTGGAGCTGGTAGCTTTGGAGAGTAAGGCATGACCACGCAAACCAGAATGGTCGAGGTTCGCACCAAGATCCTGAAGGAGAACGACCGTGTCGCACGCGAACTGCGCCGCCAGTTTCAAGACGCGGGCGTCATCGTCGTGAGCCTCGTCTCAAGCCCCGGCAGCGGCAAGACCGCACTTCTAGAAGCCACGTTGCGGCAATTGCGCGATCGACACCGTGTCGCAGCCATCGTGGGCGACTTGGCGACAGAGAACGACGCCCGTCGTCTGGCCCGCGCCGAGGTCCCCATCAAGCAGATCACAACGGGCACCGTTTGCCACCTCGAAGCCGCGATGGTGCGGCAGTCGCTCACCGAATGGAATCTAGCGAACCTAGATTACTTGTTTATCGAAAACGTTGGCAACTTGGTATGTCCGTCATCGTATGACCTCGGCGAGCAGATGCGGGCGGTGCTGTTTTCTGTCACCGAAGGAGAAGACAAGCCGTTGAAGTACCCGACGATCTTCAACACCGCCGACGTCGCGATCATCACAAAAATTGACTTGGCCGCTGCCGTCGAGTTCAATCGCGATGCGGCATATAAGAGCGTACAAGCGGTGCGGCCTGACATGCGAATCGTGGAAGTTTCAGCAAAAACCGGCGACGGGATGAACGAATGGATCGAACTATTAAAAGCCGAATCCAATGAAGCCTCGCCTGAGAGCGGGCCATTACTAGTCGAGACAAACTAAACAGACAAACGCGGCCGGAATTACGCCCAAAATCAAACAGCCACCAATTGCGAGGATCCCCATGAAAAACTTCAGCCTGTCCTATTTGTTGTTCGCGCCGTTGCTGCTAATACTTGGCTCGCCGTCGATCGCGTTCGCCCACGTGGGTGTCGGCAGCGCACAAGGATTCATCGCCGGACTGGCGCACCCGGTTTCGGGACTCGACCACTTGTGCGCCATGATGGGTGTCGGGATTTGGGCCGCCCAGCGAGGCGGGAAGGCCATCTGGCTGCTGCCGGTCGCCTTTCTCGCAGTAATGGCGCTCGGAGGCCTCCTCGGCGCCGCTGCGATCGCGCTCCCGTTTGCTGATCGTGGAGTCGTCCTCTCCGTTTTGATCTTGGGTATTCTCATTGCCGCGGCGGTACGCATGCCGCTGGTCCTAAGCACTCTTGTTGTCGGCGCCTTTGCCCTATTTCATGGGCATGTTCATGGTGCCGAAATGCCGCTTACGGCATCCGGCCTCACGTACGGCGTTGGCTTCATGGCCACGACCGCCTTTCTACTCTTTGCTGGCGCGGTGTTCGGAGTTGCCGCCGCAAAAGCAACGTACCGCTCAGCACTTCGCTTCAGTGGTGCAGCCATGATATTGGTTGGCGTGTACCTCTTGGTGCGGTGACTTAGAGCTTCTAAGAAAATGGCCAGGGGACTGTTCCAATTTTGCGGAGTCTTCGGAGCAAAATGGGACTGTCCCCCGTCTCCAAAGCCAATGTGTTAGAAGCCCTTAAAAGTCGCAGTCTGACCAATAATTCGCACCGTTTTTACGTGCGGGCGCCGCCGACATAAAGTCGGGCCGAGGGATAGCAATTTTCACGTTGACGCGTGGCTATTGCCGTTCTCTTCGAACGCTTGGGCGCGATGCATTGCGCTAAAGCGAATATTTGAAACGCAAGATGAATAAAAGACGTCCTGCTTCGGTGGTATAGGGACGAAATTCCAAATCGCAACTTCATCGCGACAAAGCGCTTCGGTGACTAGCCGTTGGCCAACGTATCGAGAGACAAAACGCATTTACGCCGCCACAACCGCAAACCATGCAATCCGACAAGCAATCGAAAAACACTGAACACATGTAAATTCTACCAGAACCTGCTTCCGGTATTTGCGGTTTGAGATTAAGATTGCGATTGAACGAGAACGAGGGTCTGCGTTGAGTGGTGTCGATTTGCGAACCCAGCAAATATCGTGCGACGCCAAATTCTTCTTTTGGCCGAGTCGCATTGTGCCGTTGCGGTTGGATTCCTGCATCTGCTCGGAGTGACTTATATACT
>DASZZA010000005.1:0-12738 GCA_035545135.1 Lacipirellulaceae bacterium
AATCGGTCGCCGGAGCTGCGATTCGCGTCGCTTGAATCGCTTGATAGAGCGAATCCGCTTCCTTGCGGCCAATGCGGCGCGTGCTGGAGCGAGTAGAAATATTGGCCGCGTTGCAAATCTTGCGGGCCACATGACCGGTGACGCGCGAGAACGTACTCATCAGGAATTGCGCCACGGTCATATTTGGATTGTCATGCAGCAGCGTGATCAGCCGGCCTAATTCCACGCCGTAGGGATGCGGTTTGATTTCTTTCGGTTCGACGGGTAAATGATCGGCCGATCGAGCATAGTCGCGCACATTGCCGTCCGGATCTTTGTAGTGCAATGTAACGTGCGGATTCGCGATCGCCGTTTGCTCCAGGTACTCATCAACGCTGGCGCGACCGCGGACATACTTCGCTTGCAGCTCGATCGTGACGCGGGTGCCGTGCGGCTGATGTTCCCATTCGATGCCGTGTTTGGCGATTGCCTCGTCGCCCTTCTTGCCGGGCGGAACTTCGACGCCTTCGCCGCGGCCGTTGAGAATCTGCGGTTCATTCTTCTTCGTATCGATCTGAATCTCGTAATAGTGAGCCGACTTGTTCGCGCCCACTTTCGATATGATCTTCACCGGCTTACCAGTCGTCTGCACGCCGTACATTCCGGCCGCGCTGATGCCGATGCCCTGCTGCCCGCGGCTTTGTCGTAGCCGGTGAAATTTCGACCCATAGAGCAGTTTCCCGAAAATCAGCGGGATTTGCTTTTTGAGAATCCCGGGGCCGTTGTCCTGGACGCCCACCTTGTAGCGGTCGGTTCCGGTGGGTTCGATGTGGACCCAAATTTCGGGCAAAATGCCGGCCTCTTCGCAGGCGTCGAGCGAGTTATCAACGGCTTCCTTGACCGTCGTCAGGAGCGCTTTTCGTGGATTGTCGAAACCAAGAAGGTGCCGGTTTTTGGCAAAGAATTCGCTTACCGAAATGTCGCGCTGCTTGGCCGCCATCGAGTGCGCGGTGGCGCGGCGCCGCGGGTGTACGGGTACCTCGCCGTTCGATTTGTTGCCGCCCGAATCGGATAAAGAGTCTAGTCCTTCGTCCGTTTGACGTGCGTCGCCATTGCGGCTTGGTACCGCGGCGCTGCGAACTGCACGGCTTGGTTTACTCCGTGTTTTGCTCGGAGCCAGTGTGCCCCTTTTGCCCGACTTTTTGCTGCGTTTTACGGCCAACCAACCACCTCCAAAAAGTTGCCGGAATTCATTGGTGTGAATTTGTAACGGTAATGCCAATTATACAGCCCGTAATCTACTCGACCCAGACGCATTTTCGCTCGTTGGGGCCGCGTAATAGCTGCGTCTAGATTATCCGTTAAACAAAGATTCACCCATGCGACTGGCGCTAGCCGACACCATTGGTAGAACTTGCCACGGGTGGCCGCGATCCGATCCACCCGGCGTCGCCCAAAGACACCCACCCGCAACGGACGGCGTCATTTAGCCAGTCCATTCCGATCCGATCATTGGAGACAAATCCGATGCAGTTCACATTGCGCCACGCCACTTCATTCGCGATCGCCATCGCCGCGCTATTTTTCAGCTACGCATCGACTGCCCATGCGGAGTTGAAAGCCGGTTGGGACGGCAAGCGGCACATTAGTTACCAACAACAGAAGGATCTGTTTTATAACTACTATGCCCAGCCCGGCCCTTATAACGGCGCGGCAGCTCAGATGTACGTTTGTCCGCGACCCGTGCCGCCGTTCGTCGGTTGGACGTGGGTTACGTACCAGCCCTTCATGCCGCACGAATTCATGTACCGGCACGAGCGGTCGTACTACACGTATAACCCAGGCGCTGGATGGCGTCGCACCAATGTTCGCTACGGCACATGCGGGCTGCGATTTGAGGAGAACCTAGCCGATTTGCGATTCCCCATGAGCAACAACATTTGGGCGTTGCACAACGACTTTTATTACCCCGGAATTCGCTGGTAAACCGCCGGCAATGAGAAGTAGAAGCTGAAATTCACACGAACCGCCGCCTCCCACATTCGCTCGCGGAGACAAACATGAGCCGACATATCGTTTATCCAGTTCTTGCCGCAGCGCTGGCTATTGGTGCTCTGTCTTCGACCGGCCCTAGCTGCCATGCGTTGGACTGCTGGACACCTTCCTGCTGCGATTGTGGTTACATGCTGCCCGTGTATCGCGCCCGTTATTACAATTGGAACCGCAACTATGCATACACCGACTACGGTCAGCCGACCGCGCTAGTAGTTCCACCTACCGCACAGTTGCAAACCAATTGGGGCTGGGGCGTGGCCAGTTCGCGCATCTCACGGATCGATCACCAGTTCCAGCGGAACTTCCCGGGCTACGCGTCCTTTGGCGGGCCGTTCCGCCCCACACCTGTTTGGCCGAGCGACACGACCGAGTTCGGCGTCTACCCGGTCCGTGCACCTTGGTGATCGTGGGGCGGACATTCTTGACTGCCGCCAAGTGCGACGGCCGTCGAATGCTTAGATGAGCCGCTCTATTATTACTTACTTTGTGTCCGGTTTGGTAGAAAGAACCGTCTGTTCGGCTGGAAGCTTCGTTGTGTCGACGTACCCGTACTGTCCGCCGCTCTCGCGCGCCAATCGCGCCAGAAAGTCGTTCGGCTGCGGCGTCGGCTTTTTGCCAAATTCGATCACGCAAATTGCGGCTTGAACCTTGCGATTGGCCCGCGCAATTTCGGCCAATTCGCCAGGCGACATCGGATCATCGGCATCGGTCAAAAAGAAGATTACATCGGGCGCAAAGTTGATCGCTTCGCGCAGCGCGAGCATCCGGTCTGTGCCGCCATCGGCAGTGATGCCGCCGACGAAATTGGCGGCAAGCCGCTTGTTGCGATCGGTGGCGAAGGCGATTCTGTGTCCCCCACCAGAAATATCGAATGCCTGGATACCGGTATTAAAAAAGAGGATGTGAAACTGGTGTACACTGTCGAGCGACTGCAGACTTTTGAGTAGCTGGTTCTTCGCCGCTGCCAATGGCAGACCTTCCATGCTTGCCGACCGATCGAATACATAAATAAACTTGTTGCCCTTGCCTTGAACGCCGAACACGCTGGTTCGAGCGTACCCGCTACTACCGAGCGTACCCAGCCGAGCGCCGGCCAGAGCTGGCCGTGATCCAGCGTTGCCACCAGACTTGTGCCGTTTGGTCGAGTGTTGTGCAGAACCCTGCGTCTTGGGCGTAGTTGGATTGCTCGGCTCTGTCGGCGTTTCGTCCGTCGATTCGCGCTCCGACGATTGTGGCGCGTCATTTGTTTTCGCCACGAGTAATGTCGGCGGCATCGGTACGTCGTCAACAGCCACGGCTTGGGTAATGGCTGATGGGCTCCGTTCATCGGCCGTTCCCTCGGCGCGTGTCGCGGTCAGAACCAGCCCCATCGATCCACGCTCGGCGTATACGGTCCCGCGGGGTGAATGCTGAACCGCGGCGTATAGCAAGCCGATGACCGCGGAGTGCATCAAGATTGAAAGCACCGATGCCGGCAGCAAAGGCACTGGTGGCCGCGCGGGTTGTGTCGTTTTGCCACGCATCTCAGGTCTTGTACATAAGAATGCCGTCCCACCGGCGCGATTCTAGCGCCTGCCATATTCGCGGTCAACGCGAGTCGCAATTGCAGCTACCACCATAATCACGCTTCGCTGCTGGCGGGTCCTCTTCTATAATCTTATGGTCTAGGTGCATTCGCCGCTGGCGTTTTTGTGTCGTTCGTAGCTGACTCATCTTTCTTCGTTCAACCGGCATCTTCGGATACAGCCTTGGCCCTCCAGATCATTCAGTATCCGCACCCCACACTGCGACATCGTTCGAAGCCGCTGCGGCGAGTCGATGCGGAGCTGCGTAAAATCGTCGCCGAAATGCTCGAACTGATGTACGAGCATGAGGGTGTTGGGCTGGCCGCCAATCAGGTCGACTTGCCTTACCGCCTGTTCGTGACAAATGCGGAGGGAGACCGTGACGCGAAGGAAGCAGAACGCGTATTCATCAATCCCGTTCTTAGCGGCGGCCGCGGCCAGGAGGAGGATGAAGAGGGTTGCCTGAGTATTCCGGGAATTCGTGCACCGGTCGTCCGCAATACCCATGTGAAGATTCAGGCCTACGATCTGGCAGGAAACGAAATTACTGGCGAAGTCGAGAGCCTCATGGCACGGATCGTCCAGCATGAAACCGACCACCTCGACGGCACACTCTTCATCGACCGTTTAGGACCTGCACACCGGGCGGCGATTCGTGATCAGCTGGAGGAATTCGAACTCGACTTCCAAAGCAAACTCGAAACACGCGAATTACCGGAGGCTGACAAGATCGCCAACCGGCTGCGTGAGCTCGAACGATTGCGCACCTAACGCCGAGGCCGGGAGAGGACCATGCATCTTATCATGCTGGGCACTGGCCCGTTCGCCGTGCCGACGCTGAGGGCTCTGGCAGCCAGTCGGCACAAAATCGAGCTGGTGATTACACGCCCGCCAGCCGGCCGCACCCGGACGGCGAGCCCAGTTCAGCAGACGGCCGAAACTCTGGGCATTCCGGTTTGGTCGCCCGACACCGTCAATTCGCAAGAACCGCAGTCGCGAATGGCGTCGCTTCACTGCGATCTGCTCGTTGTTTGCGACTATGGCGAAATCCTGCGTCCAGCGACCCTCGCCACAACGCGTCTTGGCGGGATCAATTTGCACGGTTCCCTGCTGCCAAAATACCGTGGTGCTGCCCCAATCCAGTGGGCCATCCTGCGGGGTGAAAACGAGACCGGCAACAGTATTATTCGAATGACGCCTGGACTCGATGCAGGACCTCTCCTGGCACAACAGCGGACTCCGATCGGCTCCGACGAAGATGCAGAACAGCTAGAAACTCGACTTGCTGCAATGGGCGCTGAATTAGTGCTCCATGTTATCGACGAGCTTGAATCGAATACGGCCAAGCCGATTATTCAAAACCCAACTTTAGCCTCGAAAGCCCCCCGGCTAAAAAAAGAGCACGGTGCAATCAACTGGTCCCAGTCGGCACAAGAAATCAAGAACCAGGTGCGTGCGTTTCAGCCCTGGCCCCGCGCGTTCACCTTCTTTCATCGGGCGGCGAGCGAGCCGCTTCGCATTAACATCGACCGCGTCATTGTGGACGAATCCACCGCCGGTGCGGCTAAGGCGCTACCGGAGGCGGCCGCACCGCGGCCGGGTGCCATTCTCTACCCGTCTTTGGGTCGCCTCCGCGTTGCCACGGGCAGCGGCAACCTAGAAGTTCTGCAATTGCAACCCGCAGGTAAGCGCTCGATGCTCGCGGCCGAGTTTCTTCGCGGACATCCCCTTACGGATGGCGACTGGTTCGGTCTCGCCTAGAAACTGAGCCGCCATTCTTTCTTGGCAATAACGATTTGTCCGGTCGCGATTTGGCAAAACGGGATTCATGTCGGCCATACGACTGCGCAACTTCTACGGATGCAATCATTTCGTAAAGTTAAAACTTGACATATTACCTATTCCAAATTAAGGTACTAAACTGTGTGAATATCCAATAATTGCCAAAATACCTGTCTTTCGCTAGCAGGCTGCGTGATTCCACTTGGGTTCTAGCGGAGGAATTCCCGATGCTAGCAAAGCCGTCACAAGTAACGGCAGCAATTTTGCTTGCAGATATCTCGACAATTCATTTGTTGATTGCGCGCCGGGGGCAATCATGAATGACGATCAACAAGTCGGTCGGCGGCACGCGACTTCGCGTGAAGACATCGCCAAGTTGCATGAGTTCGAGTATTGGCCCGCCCGCTGGATGTGGCCAATGCTTCTCGCCACGCTAGCACTAGGTGCGGCGGCAGGGGTGGCTTCCCAAAACTGCTGGCCCCTTTTGTTTGTCATTTGGCCGATTGTAAGTGCCATCGATTTCGTGCTCGTGCTTGCCTTCCACGATGCGAGCCATGGAAGACTGCATCCCGTGCATTGGATGAACGAAGCCTACGGCCACCTGATGGGCACGATCATGTTTACGCCCCTCAGCGTGTATCGCTACGCCCATGCTAGGCACCATGCTCAACTCGCCCGGCCAGGCGATCCAGAATTATGGCCGTTTAACTCGCCGCAAGTGTCGCGCCCGCTGCGCATACTGGCGGCAATGGTCGAGATCGTTTTTGGCATGGTCTACACACCAATTCTGTTCTTGCGATCAGTCCTCGTCGGAGAACTTACTCCGCACGAGCGACGGTTGATCATACGCGGTTACATTGCCTGCATTTGCTTTTGGGCCATTACAAGTGCCGTCGCAAGTTATTTTGGCTTGTGGAACGTACTCATTGTCAGCCTGGTCGTCCCCATGTTTCTTGCTGGCATGATGCAGACGCTGAATAAGTTCGAGCAGCACCTGGGTCTCCACGGCCAAACCGTCCTGGGACTGACCAGGACTGTCGTTGATAAACACAAGTTCAGCGAGATGGTTTCCGCCGCCATGCTGTACAACGACTACCACGGTACGCACCATCGGTATGCCAAGATCCCCTATTATCACCTGCCCTATGCGACGCCATACGCACTTGCGGGTGCTCGTGAGTACTGCCCTGTTTTTCCGAGTCTTGCGAGCGCGACGATTGACATGCTGTACTGCCTGGCCAACCCGAAAGTAGGGCCTCAATGGCTCAACCAGTCGGAAGAATCTGAATGCAAAGAGTCGACCAGCATGTCGAATTCGAGGCTCGCACAACCAGTGTTTACTGGTGCGTATGAAGAGCGAGCGGTACAAATCGTCGAGCGCGTGTAGGTTGTTTTTCTCATCACAGGACGGACGCTGTACGCTGCAACGCAGCTCAATTAGATGCCGCTGCGTCAAAGATGCGATTAAAGCGCGCGCGATTTTCCTCAAATGTGCGCCGAGCTTCTGCAACGAGTTCTTGCGGGCGAGAATAACCGAGCAGGTATGCCAACTTGGCCAACTCGCGCTCGTTCTCGGGCAATTCATGTCGGCCGGCGGCATTCATCAAGCGTATTCGGGCTTCGATGCTGCGTTGGAAACGATAGCTACCCCGGAAGTACTCAGCATCGTCCGCGGACAGATAGCCACCTCGTTCGAGAGCGGTGAGCGCATCGAGCGTGCCGGAGACGCGAATTGATGCGTCCGCGCCGCCGTGCTTAAGCTGCAACATTTGCACGACGAACTCCGTGTCGACCGTGCCGCCCGGGCCGCGCTTTAAATTTCGCTTTGTGGCAGTTTCTTCGAGACGTGCGCGCATTTGGCGAATCTCAGTGGCAAATTCCGGCCGCCAAGGCGTGCCAAAAGCGGCCCGTGAGATGATCTCCATTGCGTGGCGGCACGCCTCGTCGTTGCCGAACACCGGCCGCGCTTTGCACAATGCCTGGCGCTCCCAAAGTTGGGCCGCTCCTTCAGCGAAATAACGCTCCATCGTATCAAACGATACGGCAAGTGCGCCGCTCTTTCCCGTGGGTCGCAGCCGCGCATCGACCTCATACAGCCGCCCGTATGGTCCGATTTCGTTGCACACTCGAATCAGCCGCTGCCCGAATTCGCTGAAAAAGTGGCTGTTGATTGTTCCTTCGTTCGTGTCGCGATTCCGACCGGTCGTCCGACCGCCGGACTCGAACAAGAAGATGAGATCAAGATCGCTATGATAGTTGGGCTCGCGACCGCCGAGTTTACCTAGTGCTAGTACTACCGGTTGACAGACATCACCTTCCCGCGGCGCGAAATGTTCCCAAAAACGTCGTACGATGTCGTTTTTTAGTTCCTCATCGGTAGGCCGGCTAATCGTCGGGGTGCCAAACTTATTAACCAGTTTCTGGTATTCGCCTTGGGCGATTTGTTTTAGGCAGGCCTCAGCAACATCTGACAACACGGCGTGTGTCGCACGAATGTCATCCTTCCCCACGACGTCTCGCACCCCGACGCGCACATGTTGCGAGTTTTTGAAACTGTGCAGGATTGGATCGATGTTTTCGGCGCCTCGGCACAATTCGGACAATGATTCCTCAAGAAAGGTTAGCGTCGGCAGGTGCTCGACCAGCAAGCTGTCCATCAGTTCGTCGATCATGCCTGGGTTGCTGGTAAGGATACCGGCCAGATAAGGACACGCTGCGCAGAGACGCACGTATAGTTCGAGAGACGGTCGGTTGAAGCTGAACAGCTCCCAAAGCGCCGCCTTTCCACCGAGTGAATCGCTAACGCGGCTTAGATTCACGAGTGTCGTGTCGGGTTCCGGCGTTTGGGCTATAGCGGCCAGCAATCGCGGCGCGATTGCCGCCAGAAAGTGACGGCATCGGCGCGTCGAGAGAAAGCGAATCTTCTCGGTGGCCAACCCCATCAGGTTTTGGTACGCGGTAGGTATGTCCTCAAACGGATATCGGCCCAGAACTTCTTGTATGCGCTCGGGGGCAGGATCCGGATCGTTTACGAGATCGACCTCCGGCTCGGCGGCGCCGTCGGCCGGGAATGCATTATGCAGCAAGTGGTCGAGCATTTCGCGATTTTGCGTCGTGCGTCGGGTGTAGTCCTCCCGGAACGCCTGCAGAGGCGCTTTGTTGTGCGTTCCCGCGTAACCCATGCGAACGGCCAAGCGAGCCAATTCATCGCGGCTCGTCGGAAGTACGTGCGTCTTCAAATCGAACATGATTTGCAGTCGATGCTCGAGTTTACGCAGCATGTTGTAATTGTCTTCGAGCTTCGTTCGTTCGTCGGGCGTCAGCGCCCCCGCTTTTTCGAGTCTGGCAATAGCCTCGAGCGTGTTGCCGGTGCGAACTTCGGGCAATGCTCCGCCGTTGAGCAGTTGCAAAAACTGGATTACAAACTCGATGTCGCGAATGCCACCGTGCCCCGTCTTCACATTGCGCGTCTCGACACCTTCCCTTTCAGTGCGTCGTTCGATTCGCCGCTTGAGCGACTTAATGCCTGTGATATCAATGAGACTAAGGTATTTGCGATAAATCCACTGTTCGAGCCGTGCGAGTAACTTGCGCCCCAAATCGCGATCGCCTGCAATTGGCCTCGCCTTGACGAACGCTTGGCGCTCCCACGTGCGACCTTTCACATCGTAATACGACATGGTGCTGTCGAAGCTCAAACACAGCGGACCCAGGGAACCTTCCGGTCGCAGCCGCAAGTCCACACGGTAGGCAACGCCCAGGTCGGTGGGTTCGGTCAGCAATCGAATGATCTCTTTTGCCAAGCGCTCAAAGTACTCTTGATTGGACACATTACGACGGGCGTCGGTTTGGCCGTCTTGCTCATAGAGAAAGATCAGATCGATGTCGCTGGAATAATTCAGTTCATTTCCACCCAACTTGCCGAGTCCAAGAACGACAAACTGGCTCTGCTCGCCGTCACCGCGTAATGGACGACCGTATTGCGGTTCTAAGTGCCGTCGCGCGAATTCGACGGCCGCCTCGACAATCGCATCGGCCAGGTATGATATCTGTCGCACGACGGTTTCCACTGGTTGATTCCGCACGATATCGCCGTAAGCGATGCGCAACGTTTCGCGGCGCTTAAATCTGCGAAGCGAAGCCAGCACTTCGGCATAGTTCCCCAGCGCGCGGACTTCACTGACCAATTCATCGACGAGCGCGGCCCGCGATACGGGTTCGCCCTCGGTCATCCGTAACAGGTCGTACGCTTCCTTGTCTGCCACCAAGAGGTCGCTTAAGTACTGGCTGGTCGTAAAGATTTGCAGCAAATTCGGCAATGCATCGGGGTCGCGTTCGAATAGAGCAGCCGTGGCCATCGGATTGCGCGACGCGGCGATGAATCGCTCGAGATTGTTCATCGCCATGTCGGGATCGGCGAGCGTTGGCGCCGTGGCGGCAAACTGCTCGCTGATCTGCGTGAGTAGGTCGAGCGTTACGCCGCAGTTGGCCATCCGCATCAAGTTCGCTCGCGCCGCCGGCAAATTCGCCACGCAGAGCGACCGCAACCACGGTTCCGCAACTTCGGCATCATCGAGACAAGAACGAAGGCGGTCGATGTCGATCATGACAGCGCGTAATTACTCTTGAGTGACCGCCTGACAGAGCACTCCTATTTTATCCACATATCGAGAGAATGTCAGGGACTTATTTGCCTTGATGTGGTTTGCAGCGGCGCCGAAAGCGTGAATAACTCGGGGCCAACGTGTCGCGTGACAACCTCGCCGAACAACGTATGAGCATTCGCGTCGTAGATTATTATCGGCAGAAAGTGGCCGATCTGCCGGCGGTTGCCTTCGAACACGACGATGCGGTCGCAGTGGGTGCGACCGGTGAGTTGCAACGTGTCGGGTGGCAGGTGGGAGGTACCAGAATCGGGAATATGGGCGTTCTTTTCGGCTGCCTTGCTGGGGCCTTCCACTAACACCATTACTTCCTGGCCGAGAAATGCCTGATTGTCCTCTTCGCTGATTTGGTTTTGGAGCGCTAGCAGGTCATTGTTGCGCCGGCGTTTAACATCGTCTGGAACATTGTCCGCGTGCAGCTCGGCGCCTTTCGTGCCGGGACGTTCGCTGTACTTGAAAATGAAGCTGTTCTTGAACCGAGACTCACTGACCAAACGAAGGGTGAGCTGAAAGTCGTTCTCCGTCTCGCCGCAGAAGCCCACGATGAAGTCGCTCGTTACGGCAACCCCGGGAATCCAGTCGCGCGTCCGCGCAAGCATTTCGCGGTACTCTTCGACGGTGTACCCACGTTTCATCCTTCGCAACACGGCATTCGAGCCGCTCTGCACGGGAACATGCAGGTATTTGCTCACCTTCGGCATATCGCGAACGGCAGCGAGCAGATCATCGGTCATGTCTTTCGGATAATTCGTGACAAACTTGATGCGTTCGATGCCGTCAATCGAATGCAGGCTTTCAAGCAGATCGCTTAGCCGCCAGGTTCGATCGCCGCTGCGGTGCTTATAGCTGTTGACCGTTTGGCCCAAGAGCGTGATTTCCTTGCAGCCCTCGCCGGCCAGTTGTCGCGATTCGGCCAAGATTTCCGCTGCCGGGCGGCTTTGTTCCGGCCCGCGTACACTGGGCACGATGCAGTAGGTGCAGAACTTGTCGCAGCCGATCATGATCCGCACGTACGCCTGATACCGCGTCGGCCGCATGGCAGGGTCACGCAGCGGATCGAAGCTTTCGTGGCTACGCTCGATCTGTTCGCGACTGCCTTCTTTGCGGCCAAGGCTGACCTCCATGCGCTGTCCGCCGCGCTCGCGAATTTCGCGAACGAGCGATGGCACTTGATGAAGCTGCCCTGGTCCCACGACCAGGTCGACATAAGGCGCTCGCTTGAATACGAGTCCCTGATCTTTCTGGGCCATGCAACCCAGAATGCCGATTACCTTTCCCGGATGTTCGCGCTTAGCATTCTTCAATCGACCGAGAGCGCTGTAAATCTTGTCCTCCGCGTGTTGGCGGACGCTGCACGTGTTAAATAGGATTGTATCGGCGTCGTCAACGCAATGCGTCAACTCGTAACCGTCCTTGCGTAAGCTCGCCACAACGAGCTCGCTGTCGAGCTCGTTCATCTGGCATCCGACGGTTTCGATATAGAGCTTCATCCGATAGAAAGTTAGCTGCGAACGTGCAAGGATCGGTCGCGAATGCGCGTCACCGCCACTTAGGCAGAGTTGCGATCTTGCTGTCTTCGCTTGTCGCGGCGATGGGCATGGACCTGACGCTCGACGTCGGCCACCAACTCATCCTGCCGGCGCTTCATCAGTCGAACGAGCGACATTACCGCCACATACAGTGCGATAATCAGCAGGATCAAATTCGAACGAGTCATCCAGTCCACAGCGCGACCTTCCATCGATTGGCTACTTTGGCCGCGCTTTCTAATAATAACGCGCGGTCGGACCGTAAGTCATCCGAAAACTGGCATCTACCTTGGTGGCGGCGGTAACTGAAGAGAAGTGTTCGAAGCCGTCCGGACTTCACCCATCCGCCGCAACGCGGCGAGCGTTTGTTGGAATTCGGGGCGAGCCTGTAGTGCTGCATATTGAGGTTGCCGGGCAACGTCTTCGTATTTTTGCAGGGCTTGCTGCATTTCTTGGGGGTTGGGTACTTGATTTGGTGTATAGACTTCCCGTGGCAAAGCCAGGTAACGCTTCCAATTGTCGTCCAGGTTGGCCGAAAGCTGTCGCGACGCGGTATCCAATTGTTGACGCGCGGATTCGACCTCGCTGGTCGAACGGCTTCCCGCCGCGACCCATCCGCTGTTCGGCGCTGCAGGCTGGCCTGGGGCCACAGACACCGCCGGCGCCGGTACGGCCGAGTAGGCCGTGATCGTTTGCAGCAGTTGCATCGCCGACGCGGGAAAGGTTCCCGGCGGCTGGTAGTAAATCGCCTCTGCCTCAGGGTCCAGCGAAATGGAAGTGCCATCGATCGACACGCCCACGAAGGCGCCCCGAGCGCGCGAATACGATAGGATTTCAGCACTTAGACCCAAGTCCGTGCCGGCCGAGGCCTGGCGACCGACCGGGCCAGCGGCGGCCGATGCGTCAACCCCAATCTTGATTGTGCCACGGAGTAGGTTGGCCACACTCTGCGGTGTGCGGAATACCAATACGAGATCGGTCGCCTGCACTCCAATTTGATAGCCAAAACTTCCGCCCGCGGCTTCAATGAACCGTGGTGCTTGCCAATTTCCATTGGCGTCGCGAATCACGACTACACCGCGGCCGTGCTGCAGCCCGACGACGAAGGCGCCGCGCAGCATGCCGGGTATGATTGCGATCCCTTGCGCGTTAGCCAAAATCGAT
>DASZZA010000006.1:0-3901 GCA_035545135.1 Lacipirellulaceae bacterium
CTCAAGCGTGGAAGATCGGACGCTGATTCACTGCGGAATGTGTTCGATATGTGTGGGGCGGTCCGACCGAAATAAAGCACACGCTTTCCCGGAAACGAAATATATAGCCCGCGCAGCCCGGACCTTCACATTCTTGCGAACGCGGCGTCGGGTTTCGGCGGCAATCGGCGACGTAGCCTTCGAACCCGGCTTTGATCAATGCTCCCAACGATCTTGGGAAAGGCCATTGTCGTGTCGTGGGCGGCGACGCGTTCGGCATCGTAAAAGGCGCGCAGGAAGACCATTCGACGAGCGTGACCCTTCGCGCTCCACTTTCCGGGCAACGCTTTGGAGAGAAGGTGATCATGCCGGTGGTGAGTTTTGCCCTGGCTGGTTTTTCCCGACGGAGACCTGTCACCAAATCTGATGATAATCGGAAAACTTCCGGAGTGTCGCATCATAGCGCACCGGCACGATCCACGGCAGCATCAGGCGCATGATCCGGTTGGCGACCGGGGAGACGAGACGCACATAAAGATCGATGGGGTCGAGCTGATGGCGCAGGTGCAGCTTAGGATCGTAATTCAGCCCGCTGCTGCGGAAGCGCTTGTAGCCATGTGTCATCGCCCAGCTAATTACGTCGCGTGAAATGTAGTGATAAAGATGGAGGTCGAGGGCGAAGTCATAGTCAAGGCCGAGATATTCCGCGAAGATCTCGTCGCTCTCCACCATGCACAGCGCGAATGCGATCAGGGTATTTCCGCGATACCAGATGAAGAAGCGGGTCTTGTCGCTCATTTCACAACCAAGACGGCGGAAGTAGTCCTTGGTCAGTTTCTCGAAATGAAAATTGGAGCGCTCGTAGGTCTGAAGATAGAGCGGATAGAGCTCATCGATAAAGCTCGCCGCATTATCGGTTACCGTCATTTTAAGATCGGAACTGTCAGCGGATCGAAGCTTCTTGCGCAGATCACGACGCGTCTTCGCACTTAACGCATTCTGCATATAGTCATCGAAACTGCGGTAGTCGATGTCGAGCGTCGTCATCGGCATGCTCGGCGCACGACCAAACCCTTCGCGCTCAAAACACGCAAGATCGCGGCGATCGCCGCGCGGAAATTCTTTGAGCACAATCATTTGCGTCCCCAACGCATGCGCCTGGGCAACGATACCCTGCGCCAAGGTCCTTGCGACGGCCGCGGGCGAAAGATGCTTGCTGGTCGCAAGATGTCCTTCTCCCGCCGTGCAGCCGAGCATCAGTGTGCGCAGCTTCAAAAAACGCGGATGATGGCGGCGGATGCGCGCGACGAGCGACGAACGATCGAGCTTGACGCCTTCCAGCAAATCCTGGTCGAGCAGAAAATATGGCTGCACTGCCAGCGCCCGGCCTGACGTATCGCGGATCGCGAAATAGCCGTACTCAAAGTGATCACGGATGGTGTCCGCAACGATCTCATAATAGCGGTGATCCTTGCGCTGGCCGGTGAAGGCAATTCGCCACGCCTCGCAGGTTCGCAGTTCGTCGCGGCCGATCGGCGCGATCGAAAGGGATCCAGGATCGGGTATGCCCTGTTCCATGCGCCGTCCGCCTGCTTTGCGCGAGGCCGCCAAGGCGTTGGTGAGTACCCTGACGGCCGTTGCCAGCGCCAAAGCGACGAACAAGATGACGCCGGTTGCGTTCAACCATACCAGAACAGAAAGCGCGACGGAGCAAATCCGCGTGAGTTTTCAGATCGTGCGGACGAATCATGCGGCCGCGGGGCTTTGCCCGAGGTGCTAAAGGTCGACGGCCACTTTCGTCAGGTCAATGTGGCTTCAAGATCTGCGCCTTATGACGCGCGGTTGAGAAAGATCGGCAGGCCCCGCTTGTTGGCATAGAGGGGACGATAGCGCTCTGTGTTGTACATGCTGGTCACGTCCAATTTGCGCGGCCCGAGCCTGGCGTCAGGGATGGGCACCAGGTCGTAGTGGCCCTCTACCAGAGCCGACATCAGGCCGGTCCTGCCTTTCAGGACCGCGTCGTAGGCCATGTTGCCGAAAGTCAGGGCAACGAGCTTGTCGATGAAGTCCGGATCGCCCGATCGCAGGTCATAGGTGAGGTCAGAAACGATCGTTTCCTCGCCGGAACGCCGCTTGATCTCGTCAGCAAGTGCTTCGGCCACGTTGGCCTTCTTGCGATGGCCGTAGGCGTCGGGTTCACCGTATTCCTGCGGCCTGTAGCCTTCCCACTCCGCGCCCTCGCTGAGCACGATCAGCGCGTAATTGCTTGGGTTGGCGCGCTTCTCCTCGATAAGCAACCGGATCAGCTTGTCGAGATCGACCTTGTACTCCGGTATGACGCACCGTATCGAGGTCGCGTATGCGGTATAGAGCGCGGTAAATCCGGCATCGCGGCCAAAGATGCGGAAAATGCCAATGCGCTCGTGTGAGCCGACGGTGGTGCGCTGCCGCTGGATGGCATCGCTGGCGCGGGTGATGGCGGTCGAGAAGCCAATGCAGTATTCGGTGTTGCGGACATCGTTATCCATCGTCTTCGGGATGGCGATGATCTCGACGCCAAGTTCGTTGAGCCTGGCCGCATAACTGAGCGTGTCGTCGCCGCCGATGGCGATCAGATGTTCGATGCCCAGTCCTGAGAGATTCGCGAGCACCTGGCCGGTCAGGTCCCAACTGGTCTCGCCGTTGGCATTCGTGGTGGCCGGAAAATCAGTGCCGACGAGATGGTCGGGTAAGCTTTTCATTTTGGACGGATTGGTGCGGCTCGAGTGCAGCATGGTGCCGCCATGCCGGTCGACAGTGCGCGTGTTTTCGCGGTTCAGCGGGATGAGATAGTGAGACCTGCTGGCCGGATCCTCGAGATTCAGGTGCGTCAGGGCCTCCCAGCCGCGGCGGAGGCCCACGACCTCGATATCATCCTCGCTGCCGCGATAGGTCACGGTCTTGATGATTGCATTGAGGCCGGGGACGTCGCCACCGCCCGTGAGAATGCCGATGCGTTTTCTCGCCAAGCCCATCTCCCAGCATTGGTATCTCGCAATAATGCAAAGCGTAGCGTTTTTTGACCCTTGGCACCAAAAGGACTGCGCGCAGCGACAATGCGGTATGCCTTCGTTTTCGCAAAGCGACCGGGATCGGAACGGCCTCTTCTTCAGCCCACCCCTCAACTAGCGGTGACGAACTGGAGTGGAAGCGATGCTCAGTGCGAGCCATGCGCACTAACGCGGGACCAAGCTCAAACAGCGCTGTGGTGAAAGGTCGCCAAGGCATTGGAGGCGAACCTTGGCGACCATCGCCAGCACCAAGGGACGAAGAAATAGCGCCGGCTGCGGAGAATCATATCAACGAAACCGACGGCGATGCAAATCTATGTGGCCATGCAAATTCATGTGAGCTTCTGTTCGCACACGTAACCCGCCGGCGGAGAAATCACACCAGCGGGTTACTGGACAGGGAGCGAATAATTGAACCAAGTCGAGACCAGAGACGTCGCAACCGGTCTATCGGTAGCATTCAGCGTAAAAATCCAAGGCCGGATGCTGCAATGAGTCCGAACCCGATAAAAAATGCTACAAGTCCAAAGCTGCCTGCGGCAAGGAACAGATTATTTGTCGGTCCCTGCGGCATTGGGTCCGGCCTGTCTTCATCCATGATGGTCCTCCTGTTTTCGGAGACTACACATTGGTTCCACAATGTTCTCAGGCTGCGGAAAGTTCCCTCGCTACAAAAAGATTTCGCTCAGGCGCAGCGGGGGGTCTGCCCGGGACGCAGTGGAACTTGCCTGGATGATGAGGGACGGGGACAGGAAACCCGCCCGGCAGATTGAGTCCACGGGGCCGCCAAGAATCCCGGTGAAGAAGAATCCGGCGGCGAAGAACCCGAGCAGCCTGCCGATTATGGCGGGCTCAACGTAGATTTGATTTCG
>DASZZA010000007.1:0-3653 GCA_035545135.1 Lacipirellulaceae bacterium
CACCATATTTCATTTCATGCGTTCTTTAGCTGGTCGGTGCCCAACCCGCGTTACTTGGGTTGGCCGAAATCGATTGGAAAATCTTCGAGCATTTTGTCGGCATCCGAGGGCTTTATCGGTGCGCCCGATTTAGCAGCGGCACCGGTCGTTGGTACCGCCGCCGACGGATGGGGACTCGGCCCTGTGGATTCGTTCGTTGTTGGACGGATCGGACGGCCGCTTTCGGCGTCGAATAAAGCCTCTTCAACCGGCTGAGCGCCCTTGACGATTTCCATACGGAACGGCGGCTTAGGCGCTGCCGCGGCGCGAATGGCGCTCAGTAAGCCGCTGTGTTGGTCGGTGCTTGGCTCTTTCGCGGGAACACCCTGCTCTTTGGCGCGGCTGTTCTTTTCGCCGTCGCCCAGCAGGTCATCGACCGTCGTCTCCGACCAACTGGCTGTCGACTCGTCGTCGGGGTTGCGGGGAATCAGACTAATTTCGCCGATCTGCGCCGCCAGTGCGAGTTTGCTCGCTTGTTCCGGTTTGAGCAGCAGCGATATCGTCTTTGCGACGCTATGTTCCTCGCTACCATCGGCCGAACGCTGAACTGTCTGGTCGACGGCAAAAACACGGATGTTCTGTAAAATGATTTTCGACTTCGCCGTATCGACGCCGTTGCGCTGGTCTTTGTGGACGAACAGTTGTACGTCGACGCGGTCGCCCGGTCCGAGCAATCCGGCGGCGCTTTTCTCGGCATCCACTTTGATCGTGTAAAGCCGCATCCCTTTAGAAATGGCGCGGATGGGATCGGCCATCTGTCCTTTTTCCAGAAGCTTGGCTTCGAGAATTGGTTCACCTTCGATAATGGCGGCACGCGGTCGACGACCTTTGAGTGTTTCTAGCGAGGATATGGCGCCGTGCGGCACCTTACCTTTGGGCCATTCTTCCAGTGAAACCATTTTCTCGTCGATGGCGTCGCCCACGTTAATATTGTGGCTCGCGACGTAGATGGGCGTGGTTTCGAGCTTCGCATGCGAATTTGAGTTGCGGTCCATCACCTGGCTAATGCCAATCGAGGCCACCAGACCGCATCCCAATGCGAGCGCCAATAAGAGCAGCGATTTCGGTCGCATGATTTCTCCCTGGATGTTCCGTTCGTCCCGTGGGGCAGGCTTTCAACCTGACGCATTTCCCAAGCGCGCGCTGGCAGGCTGAAAGCCGGCCGCGCTTGCTAGCACGGTGGCAAACGGAGCCTTGTCGGTGTCTTCGGCAAGACCAACAAATCCGGATTCAAGCAAATCGTCGGGCCGGCAAGGTCGCCGTAGATTAACAGCGTGAAGCAGCCAACAAGGAATGTGGAGGAAGAAGCACTCCTTACTCCACGCTCCCTGCTTCGTGCTCCCTGCTATCACAGTAGCATTCCCGTGACGGCGAAGTAGGCGATTGTGCCGATCGCGATTGGAATGCCGTACGGAAGCAGCATCATCGTCGATTTTCGCTCTGCGGCAATGGCGGCCAGCTTTTCGGGATCCTTTACCGTTAGGATTTCGTTGCAGATCATCCAGAACTGCGCCTGGTGCTTGGACCACTTGCGGCGAAGAACTACCATCAGCAACGCAATCACACCACCGACGATGGCAGAGGTGGCAAAGGCGTAAAGCGTCACGGTGCTTCCAACCCAAGCGCCGATTCCTGCCAACAGCTTTACATCGCCCGCTCCCATGCCGCCGATCGCGTACGCCGGCAACAACAATGCGAGCCCCACAGCGGTGCCGAGCAGGCTGTACAGGAGCCCTTCCCACCCGGCGTACGGCGACAACGTGGCGCAGTACACCCAACCGCTGATAACCATTGGAAAGGTAATCCAGTTGGGAACTTTCAGCTTCACACCGTCGATCACGGCAGCGACGACAAGCGTCACACTAACGATCCAAACAGGCCAGTTATCAGCGAACGGTCGGAGAATGTTATGCAAGTCGAACATGTGTGACCCAATCGTGTGTTAATGACGCTTTTCCGAACGACGCATGACGAATGGCATCAGCAAATTTGCGTCATTCGTCATGCGTCGCTTGATTTGATGTCGTCGCACACCGGACGGGCATGGCGGGCATTGTCCACCCTACGTCCGCGTGGCGAACAAGTAAGTAAACGCGACGCCGATGGCTGTGCAAAAGTAGCACACCAATTCGACCGCAGTGACCAGCGTTTGGTGGGAAAATTCGGGCATGTGGCCGGACTTTATGGGCGATGTTGTGTTATTTGCCCAATTAAAGCGTAGGTCAGAAAAAGCCGCGCGGACGGTTAGCGTCAGCCGCCAGGCCGAATATGGGCCGCCAACTTTGCATCGACGCGCTTGTTCGCCGCTCATGAAAAACGCAAGACCGATACATTCGATCTGGCCACCGGGCGATCACGCCCCTCCTGGGCCCAAAAAAAATCCCCTCGGCAACGGGCGGTTGCCGAGGGGCCTCGGTTCGATTGTCAGGTTAACAAGTAGGGTTTCGGCCCATTCCGGGCACCTCGACTAGCCAAGCTCCTTCGCCACGTTTTCGAATGTCGTATTGGCGTTCGTTCCAATCGACTTGATGGCGGTGAGGCACACGATCACGATCAACGCCAACATAACGGCGTATTCGACCGCGGTCGGACCGTCTTCCGAGACGAGGAATCGTTGTACCTTCGTTGCGAGACTCTTCATTGCATCCTCCGGTTCTCGGGCCGCCCCTCCCCTGTCCGCTCCCCCGGGTCGGGGAGGGGATAGGCGAGGGGCCGACACCCTACAGGTTTGACGGGAGCCTTAGTCGCTCCCGATAACTGGCCTTCGCGACGGCAATCCGCAATTCTGCGGATGGGCCTGCTTCGTGCCGTCGTGAAGACCTGCCAATTACGTGCTAACTGGTGCGAAATCAACCTCTAGTTGGCCCGGAACACCGGATTTGCCACTCCACGATGCGAATCGCACCTTGGATTGGCGATAAGCCAACATCCTTTCGGTAACCAGGCTACCGTTAATGCAGTCGGGCCTCAAAGAGACCGGACCACATGATCGGCCCTTGGTTTTGCGCCCCAGCCTTACGACTGGTTTGCCTTTTCGAGGATGATGACGCTGCAGGCCCTTAACGCGGAACTACACTTCGCCCGGTAGGCCAGGCTTTAGCCTGACGATCGAGATCGTGTGATCGTGTGATGAGTTTGTCAGGCTGAAGCCTGACCTACGGCGACCGAAGATGAGTTACGCGCGGCTCGCACTCTTCCGAGCACTCGCCAAGGGGCCGACGGTTTACGTACGTCATGCCTCCACCAAAACCTATGTCACTGCTGTATGAAGTCAAATCGCCGATTGAGGAAATTTCAAAAACGTCGGCGAATGTGGAATGTGATAGATGGAACGCGCAACTCCCGTCTTTTTCACCACCGCGTGTCGTTACATCCGCTACAACCGTACGCGAGTCGCCGTCGCGAAGTTGGAGACCCGCACACCATTGAGCCACTGATGATTCAAAAGGACGTGCGATGGCAACGACGTTGCCGCACGAACCCCCGGCAGAACCAGCGGTTGCCACCATGCGCAGCACTTTGCGGCTACCATTCAACTCCAAAACCGCACGATGTCGGCGGCGGTTTCCGCTGGTCGGAGAAGCCGCACGGAACCTTTGGACTGGCCACGGTCG
>DASZZA010000008.1:0-6265 GCA_035545135.1 Lacipirellulaceae bacterium
TGGGCAAGCGGCCAGCTGGAACCCAGAGCTAGTCGAAAAGGCTGCGGCCGTCGCGGCACGGGAAGCGCGATCGGTCGGCGTTGACTGGACCTTTGCTCCCATGGTGGATATTGCGCGCGATCCGCGGTGGGGCCGGATCGCTGAGAGTTTGGGTGAAGATCCATTTCTGGCGAGTCGGCTCTCGGCGGCAATGGTGCGTGGCTTTCAGGGCAGCAACCTCTCCGCGTCGGATCGGATTGCCGCGTGCGCCAAGCATTTTGCGGGCTACGGAGCCTGCGAAGGTGGGCGCGACTACAACAGTGCCGAAATATCGCCATCATTGATGCGCAACGTGTACTTGCCCCCGTTTCATGCTGCGGTTGACGCTGGTGTGGCAACGCTGATGACGTCCTTTAACGCTGTGAATGGCGTCCCCGGTTCGGCGAATAAGCATTTGTTGCGCGAAGTGCTGCGGAACGAGTGGGAATTTCGTGGATTCGTTGTCAGTGACTGGGAATCGATCCGCGAGATGATCGCCCACGGCTATTGCCGCAATGAGAAAGAAGCCGCGTTGGCGGCCGTCCGAGCCGGTGTCAACATGGAAATGGTCAGTCACACATATCGTGATTCCTTGCCTTCTCTCATCAAAAACGGCGAATTGTCCGAAGCGTCGCTAGATAGCCTCGTTGCAGGAGTTCTTCGTGTGAAACTATTGCTGGGACTCTTCGAGCATCCGTACGTCGAAAACTTGCACCCAGAATTCCTACAGGCTGACGACCTTCAGATTGCGCGCCAACTCGCAACGCAGTCCGTTGTGCTGTTAAAGAACGAGCGCAACATCCTGCCACTCAACAAATCGAAGCTCAGGCGGCTTGCTGTCATTGGACCTCTCGCCGATGCAAAAAGAGACCAACTTGGAACTTGGGCTGCAGACGGTCGGCCCAGCGACAGTCGCACGCCACGGGGCGCCCTTCGCGAATCGGCACCGCCTGGCTTGGAAGTCCTTTTTGCTCCTGGACTGTCCGATGACCTGGATGAAAAGACGTCGGCGTTCAGCGAAGCCGTTGCAGCAGCTCGCAAGGCGGATGTTGTGTTGTTGTTCGTTGGAGAAGGCGCGGACCTTTCCGGCGAAGCGCGTTCTCGTGCGATGCTGGATTTGCCGGGCGCTCAAAGCGCACTGGTCGACGCGATTGCTGCCACAGGCAAGCCGATTGTATTAATTGTCGAGGCCGGACGACCGCTAACGATTGCCCCACACATCGCCAAAGTTAATGCTGTTCTGTATTCCTTCCACGCTGGGACAATGGCCGGCCCGGCGCTTGCCGATTTGATTTGGGGCATCGAATCGCCCTCCGGCAAGCTGCCAGTTACCTTTCCGAAGGTGGTGGGGCAAATTCCGCTTTACTACAACCACATGAGCACCGGCCGGCCACCGCGCCCCTACGAATTCCCGCAAGACAGCGCCATCGACGAACGTATTCATCTGGACCTTGGAAACAACTCAAACTACATCGACATCGGTCCTTATCCGCTGTTTCCATTCGGCTACGGATTGTCGTACACGACGTTTCAATACGGGCACGCGGAGTTGTCGACGACCGAACTCAGGCCGGGCGAAACGGTCACCGTGCAAATACCGGTCACGAACACCGGCAAACGGTTGGGGACGGCGGTCGTGCAGCTCTATATTCGCGATGCGACTAGCGAGATGGTGCGGCCGGTGCGCGAACTAAAAGGCTTCCAGCGGATACCCATTGCGCCGGGCGAAACAAAAATCGCTCGCTTTCGCCTCTCGCGCAATTCATTCACTTATTTCGATGTACACGAGCGGAAGGTCGTGCCGCCTGGCAGGTTCGACATATACATTGGCGGAGATTCGACTGCGCCCAAAGTAGGCGAACTTGCAGTCGATAAGTAAGGCTGCCGAAAACTAATTGGGGACTATCGGCGAGTTTGCGATTCGGCAGAATCAGCCAGGGATGATCTTATTGCGTTGCCGCGCGTCGACAAAAACACATGGCGACCGTTGCCATGATGACCACCGCTATCGTCGCTGGCTCAGGGATGGTGACCGGCAAGATATTTGCGCCTCCGACGGCGGTTTGGCCAAAATGTTTGCGCCAGATGATGTAATCTGCCGCATCGGTGCGGCCATCACCGTTGCCATCGGCCGCGATTAACATTTGGGAGCCGAAGTTCGACCGCCAGGTGTTGTAGTCGTTGCTGCCAACCGTGCCATTGCCGCTGTAATCGCCGGAGAGCGGCGGGACGAACGTGTCGCCAAAAAGGTTCATGTCGTTTCCATTCGTGGCTGTCACCATAAGGCCGGACAAGTCTAGATTCGACGCATAATAAATGTCGGCCCCGTATTTGCCGGAGAGATTTACGTTTTCGAACGAAATGCCGTCGATGTTTCGCAGTGGATCGGAAGGACTGGCAGGAATGCTGTTCAGGCCGTAAATAATCGCGACGTTCTCGGTGCCACCCGATGCGGTGATATTGCTGTAGGAGATGTTATCGAAGAAGGGCTGCAAGTCGGTGTTGTCATTCTGGTTGACCAGGACGGTCGGATCGCCCGGGTTCGTGGGATCAAACTGGAGCGGGTTGTGAAGCGAGGAACCGCTCAGCTCGTTCGATCCGTAGTGGTCGCCGCCGTTATACCAACTATTGATGATGATCGGGTGATCGACGTTGGTCATGGTGATGTCGCTAAAACTTACGTTTCTGACGACGCCACCGCCGCCGCTGCTGTTGATCGCGGCCGAGCCGGACTTGAGGCGCAGCCCGTTATCCGTGCCGGTAAAAGTGATGTGACTGACCGTCAAGCCATCCAGGCCCGCGTTCGTCTGGCCGCCAATTGAGATACCGTGTCCCGCGCCAATCACGTTGTTGGTGATCGTGATATCGCTGCAAAAGGTACTTTGCGGCTTGGCAACGATATCATCATCGCCGGCGTTGATGTTCGAATTCTGAATCAAGATATGGCTGCCGGAATAATCGATCGCGTCGGTGTTCCCCAGGTAGCCGCCATGCTGCGATACCGTGTAGTTGTCGTTGATGTTAATGTTGTCGACCGTCAGGTTCGTGTCTTCCTCGACCACCAGGTGAAAATGAGACGAGTTCTGGATGGTTACGCCCTGCACCAGAACATTGGTGATATGCCTCAGGGAGACCAAATTGTTGCTGGACTTGGTATTGGTAGCCCGACCATCAATAATGCCGCTGCCCGTGATTTCTATATCGTGCAACGTGCCGGATGTGGAAATCAGCGTCGACGTTGGCGCGTTGTTTTGAATGATCGCGCCCGAGTCGAGGTGAAGATTGATGTTGCTGGTGAGCGAGAACTGGTTACACAAATACGTTCCCGCGGGAACGACGACCGTGCCTCCGCCGGCGCTCGCCGCAGTCGCAATCGTGCTGGCAATGTTGCTGGTATCCGTCGCGGCGATACCGGTCGCTGCGGGAACGGTAAATGTGTTGGCGGGTATGGTCGGTAGAGTCGGGTCGGCGAGAACCGAAACCACCAGCAGCAACGTTACGGCCGTCGCGATCGAAATCCACCTGCAAGTTCGTTGAAAGTGCATACGACGAGGGTGCTGCATCCTATTTTCCTTGCGGGCTAAGAGAAAATTGCCCCGGGGCTTCCCGGTATGTTACCGATTGGGAGCAAGCTTTTACCCGTCTTAACCTGTATTTAGGCTCAAAGCGTGCCATGCGTCAACGATTTTTTGCTTATTGTGTGTGAAACATTCGTATAGAGAGACGAGAGGTCGGTCATTCGTACACGTGGTTGATTGGTGGCTGCGCGGCTATTAATACAACCCGATGCGTAACAACATTGTGCAACTGCTGTCGATTGCCAATCCCGAAGGGATTGAGCGAGGTAGTTCCTCGCGTACACGTCGGGTCAATGGCTCTTTGGCCGCTGCGGCCATCAATAGTCGTGCGTTGGGCTACCCCGTTAACGCTCGTAAGTGCCGCTCGAAATGGTCGGTTAGAACTTCGGTGTACGTGACAGCGTTCGCTTGCAATAACTGTCGGAGCAATGAGCCAAGTTCCTGGTCCATGAGGACGGTACCGAAAGTACAATGCAGCACCTGCCGTCCAGGCGCAATGAAGCCCTTTCCTGCGGGTACTTCGGGCCAGCAGCCTAGGTATGCGCGTTCCAGTTCGGCGACATTGCGCAAATCGTTGGTAGTCGGCAATTGATTGATGTCCGCGCTTACGTGGTAAGTCGCTTTGTCGCGATCGTAATATCGGCGGGCCACATCGATGATGCGCCGGAACAGATGCTCGTCGTGCCGCGCTACCACGCGCAGCGCCTCCAAATAACTCGTGCCCGCCGTTTTTACGTGGAAATGGCCATGTGTGGCTCTCGCCAAGAGCGGGTACAGCGAGAGTTTGTCCGATCCGGAATGCAGACTCAACTTATACGGCCCCAGTTCGTAGGCGAGGTGGGCATGGTCCGCCAACGACCGTGAGATCGCGTCCAGGTCGCCCTTGTAGTCAACGCCCTTTTCAAATTCGCCGATGAATCGTGGCGCGACGCTGATGAGCTTCAATCCGCGCTTTCGGAATTGATCGGCAATAATATAGTACTCGGCCAGGGAGGTCGGTTGCCGTGTCTCATCGATGCTCAATTCCGTCTCGAACGGCCGGCCGGCGGCTTCGCTCACGTCTTTGATGTGTTCGGCCAGACCAATTGCGTGGTCGATGGCGCGGCCGTACTTTACGGCACAACGCATTGCCATTTGTTCGTCGATCACAAATGACGCCCCGCCGTCTAGGGGAACCCGGTGATTCTGATACCTATCGAACCATTCAACAGACGCTCGCAGCGGCGCGAATCGCTCGCGAAGCTGGGCTTCGTTGTAATCGTCGGCGTTGCCGTCCACGTAGTCTGATGGATCGATCGTGTAAAATGTAAAGCCGGCTGAGGCCGTGATATCCACATCAGCCGTTGTCTTAAGGTGGTCCGCGTCGGCGCCGGATGTTCCGTTCCAACGGCTGCTTTTCATTCCGGCCACGGCCGAAGCGATAACGTCGTGCGGCGTGCGGCCGGTGCGCTTCATTTCGCGAATGGACTGTTGCGCGAAGATCGGCGCCAGTCCCTTGCCGGCGCGCTTCATCGCCTCGACATGCCCGGCAGTCGCAAGCCCTGTGCGATCGCCGAATCCGAAGCTTGGCTGAAGTCCCAGCGTGGAGAATTCGGTAAGAGTCATGGCAGCGTTCACTTAAGTGACGGCGATCATTGCTTTGATTACACCGGTCTCAGGCTTCGTGTACGAATCGAATACATCGATCATCTCGTCGATGTTCGTCCGGTGCGTGATCCAACGTGTCGTGTCGATTTGGCCGTCCTCGATGTGCTTGACGATCCGTCGAAAGTCATCGGGCAATGCGTTGCGAGTGGCTTTCAATGTGATTTCGCGCGTGTGAAACAGACGATCCGGAAATGTGATGTCCTGCGTCGTGATGCCGACATACACCAGCGTGCCGGCGTTCGCCACGTAGTTGAGAGCCTGATTCATCGAAGTCGCACTGCCGGTCGCATCGATAACGACGGGATAGAGCTCTCCGCCTGTGATGCACTTCATCTGTTCCAGTTCGCTGCCATCCCCCTTGAACAGGATCGTATTCGAGAGACCGTAAGTCCGCCGGCAAAAGGAGAGCCGGTCCGCATTCATGTCCATCACAGTGATGTCGTTCTTCGCGAGGCGGGCAAATTCCAGTACCGACAGGCCGATGGGTCCAGCGCCGATGATGAGCAGATGATCACCCGGCCGCGGGGCGGCGCGATTGATGGCGTGGCAGCCAATTGCAAGTGTTTCGACGAGCGCAAGCTGCTCGAATGCCAAACGTTTGGACGGGTGCAGCTTGTCTGCACGCAGGGCGAATCGATCGCGGAGGCCGCCGTCGACGTGTACTCCAAGAACTTGCAGATCCTGGCAGCAATTCCCACAGCCGCGCCGGCTGGCAAAACTGGCCGGGTTGTTGATGTAAGGTTCGACCGAGCATCTATCGCCCGGGCGAACGTTTTCGACCCGAGAGCCAACTTCCAGCACTTCAACTCCAAGCTCGTGACCCGGAATGCGCGGGTAGCTGAATAGTGGAAACTTTCCTAAATACGCACTCGTGTCGGTGCCGCAGACGCCGACGCACTGGGTGCGCACGAGCGCCTCGTCGGGTCCGGGTGAACTGGGCTCCCCAATTTCGAGTCGTTTGAATTTGCGAGGAGCTTCTAACTGAATGGCTTTCATGGCCGTCAACGTCCGATTTGATTGCT
>DASZZA010000009.1:0-2625 GCA_035545135.1 Lacipirellulaceae bacterium
GGGTAACGTCCGAAGAAGCGTCGTCGTCGTTTTGGCTGTATCCATCTTGCTCGGAGCCGCTACGGCCATCGCAATGCATAACGAGATGCTTGAATGGTGGCTGTTCGGGGGCACGATGCTGATTGTTATCGTTCCGACGACTACCGTCTTGGTATCCCTGCTGATAGTTCGCTCGTGCGGCTATCGGCTGCTTCGTCGCTAAACGAGGTCCGGTATCGCGAGCCGCTCCGCAATCGGCGGATGGCTGTGCAGCAGGAAAACTTCGATCGGATTCGGCTCCATGTCCGCCTTGTTAAGTCGCGCCAACTTCAGAAATGCCGAGCGGTAGGATGGTGCATCATTCGTGCGCCTCAGAGCATAGCGGTCGCTTTGACGCTCGTAGTGTCGGCTGATCGCGTTTTGGAGCGGCGACAAGACCAGCGAGAACGCCGTGAGTGCGAACATGATGAGTGGCAGCGCACTTATCGGCGTGGTTGCCGCGGTCGGTATGCCGGCCCACCAGCAGATCACTCGGTCGAGCAGCCAGAAACCGACAAGGCTGATGACGACGCCAGCGGCGATCATCTTGGGAATGTGACGGTGAACGTGGTGCCCCAGCTCGTGAGCGAAGATGACGTCGATTTCCTCGGGCGTGAATTTTTCGAGCAGTGTGTCGCCCATCAACACACGGCGCGTGCGGCCGAGGCCGGCGAGCATCGCGTTGGCTTTCACTGTGTCGGCACTGAGGCCGAGGCGGTAGACGCCCTCAATCGTGATGCCGGTACCTTCGGCAAGGCGCTTCATGCGAGCGTCTAATTCCGCGTCCTCGATTGGCTCTACCTTGTAGAACAGCGGCACAATGAGAACGGGCGCGAGTTGACCCAAGACAACGCTCACAACAAAAAACGCCGCGGCCGCAATGAGCCACCAATAGGCGCCGGTGTGCCAGATGATCCAGAACAGGCCGACGTTGAGCGCAGCCCCTAGCAGTATGGCGAGCGTATTACTGAGCGCCCAATTGCGGAACCAGCGCCGCAGTGATTGGTTGCTGAGCGCGAACTTGTGTTCGACGACGTAGCCGGAATAAAACGACAACGAGAACGAGACTGCGATGTGAAGCACCATTACGACGCCGAATAACGCGAGCAATCGGAGGATGGAGTGCTCGCCGGCGAGCGCCGGCAACGACGACAGCCACGTATCGATCGGCCGCGCTAATACGAAGGCCATCAGTCCCAAGTACACTAGGTCGATCGCCATGTCGGCCAGCGTGCAGGCCAACGAAATATGGTTGTAACGCCGGGCCTCGGCGCGTTCTTCGGGAGTTTGGGAGCCTGACTCTTCCGGCGGCAGTGTGGCTGCGGTACTGGGAATCTGATTGTCGGGGGATTGCGGCACGATATATTTTTTCGCTGCTAAGTCTTGTCCGGCGAAGAAGTTGCTGATGTTAGGACGGAATTGCGGGTGCGAAGGAGGGATTTTTGCCGCAAGAATCTTGTCGCGGTAGACATCTTTTTATTGTTCTGCGAACGGATCGCGGCGGGCGTTTTTCGAGCAAATGTGTGGCGGATTTGATCGCAAGCTTGGTCAAAACCGCTACGCTGGCAAGTAATTACGTACGACGACGAATGCAATAATGGCAGGTAGTTGCGGGCAACTGATTTATCCACCTTGCCAATTGGACGCGGGCGGCCATTCGCGTAAAGCCTGTTCCCGTACAAGCTTACACTAACTTATCGATCCTGATAGCAGGGGCCAGTGGGACAGTTTGGCATATTAATTGCCAATTATACATTTTGGGACGGTGGCACCGGTGCCCGGTCTTTTTTGGCCGCTCTTCGGCGAACTGCCCCCCAAACCGGCGACCCAAGGAGAGGCAAATCGTTATAATGCAGGGCTGCCGGTCACTATTCTTGACGACGGGGAAGAGGGAAAACTTCCCCTTTTGGCGTCGAACCCTCTTACGAAGAGGTTCGTAACGATGACAGAGTTTAACACGGAAGATCGCGTTCGCAGGAGCAATAGTCCAAGAACCAGCCAGAAAGTGGTTGCGACGGACAGTGCGCCGCTCGATTTGGAGCGGATGACCGATGAGGAGTTGCTGCTCGAGTATCGACTGACTGGAAGCTCAGTCGTATTCGAGACATTGGTCAAACGTTACGAGCGTGAACTCTACAATTACCTGCGCCGATTCCTGAACAACCAGGTGTTGGCGGAGGACGCGTTCCAGGCAACCTTTATGCAGGTGCACCTGAAGTGCCATCTGTTCGATGCCGACCGAAAGGTGCGGCCTTGGCTGTACACGGTGGCGACGAACCAGGCGATCGATATCCAGCGCCGCAATCGGCGGCATCGGCTGGTGAGCTTGGACCGGCCGAACCGTGTCCAGCATAACGAACTGGGCACCCTTGTGGATGTGCTAAGTGGACGAGAAGGTGAGCCGGCCAGCGGCTTGGAGCAAGGTGAACGAAAAGAATGGATCCGCCAGGCGGTAGCCGCATTACCGGAACAGTTGCGGTCGGCCGTGCGGTTGGTCTATTTTCGCGGCATGAAATATCGCGAGGCGGCCGATGAGTTGGCAGTTCCGGTGGGAACGGTGAAAAGCCGGCTCCATTCGGCGGTGAAGCGACTCGGTAAAGCTTGGGA
>DASZZA010000010.1:0-2148 GCA_035545135.1 Lacipirellulaceae bacterium
CCTGGTGCGGCGGGCGGGCAGGAGCCACGCTCAAAGCGCCGAGACGCTCCACCGCCGCACGAGATCTTATGGTCTGACGAGAGGGTCGGATGCTCTCGATACGCTGACTTATCAGTAGTTGATTTTCACGCCGCCGATGACCTGCTGCATCGAATCCAGCTTCGTGTCGACGACGTTGCCTGCGTCCAGCACACCAACATTGCCGTCAGCATGCTGATAGACCAGATAAAGCATCGTCTCAGCGTTATCGAGGTACTGAGCGACGCCGCCTGACCAGAAGTTGATATCCCCGCTTTGAGTTCGCAGCGTTCCGCTGGCGACGTTAGAGCCAGGAGAATCGTGGCGGTATTCCGCGAACAGGTTGGTCTTGCCGAATGCGTTCCACTTCGTCTCAATGCCCCATTGAACGAACCAGACTTCGTCCGTTTTATCGACGAGACTGGCCTCCGCACCAGCATCAAAGGCCCGGGTGTTATCGTTTTGCTGGCCATAGCCAGAGTAAACGAAAAGACCGGTCGGCTTGTGCTGAATAAAGCCGGACCCACCCCACCATTCGCAATCGGCGCGGAAGTTCGCCGGCCCGGAATGGCATACCGTTGATTTTTCGTCAGTCGAGCGACCATAGCCGACACGCGCATTTACTTCGAAGTCGCCAAATCCCCCCTTGTAGATGAGAGCGGTGTCCCAAATATCGCTCTCTCCCCACGCCACGCTGTAAGTAAAGCCCGCAATGGTTGGAGACGTGTAGCGCACGATATTGCGGCGTCCGTTATCGCCGGGCGTGGAGTTATTGAAGCCCCGCATCACGTCGGACCATTTCAGATTGCCGCCACCGGGCGCAGCGACAAAGTTCCCGCCCGACCGGACCAAAAAGCTCGCCTGATAGTCGGGCGCGCCTTCGGCGTCGTGAAAGTTTCGGGTCATCGTCGTGTCGCTATCATTGAGCAGATGATACGTCGCCGTGCCGTCCTGTCCGACGACCACTCTTCCGAGTTTTTCATTCGACAAGAACCAACTGCTTTTGCGGACGGCAACGCTGTTAGGGCTTGTGCCGTCCGGATTGTTTTGATCCCATTTGCCACCGTTGCCGCCGAAAACGCCAAGTTCGAGAAGGTACCCCGCGGACCAATCCTTATTGATCCTGGCTTCGCCTAAAAATCGCACGCGTGACTGCTCGACGGGATTGGTGCCGACATAGACCTTGCTCTTGGTGCCATCATCCCACCAGGCGATTTCTTCGCTGACCCATCCAGAGACCGTCAGGCTTACCTTGCGATTTCCTTTGCGCGCCGCCGTCGCTTCAAGATCGGCAATGCGTTCCTCCAGATCCGAGCAGCAGTTGTCCCCAAGATCGGCGGCGAGCGCCGGCAATGTCCCCTTGGTGACGAAGATCGCCGCCGCGGTGAGGAGCACTTCTCTCGTAAATTTCGGCACACTGGCCATTCGTTCAGACTCCGGTTTGCACATGGAGCTTTTTTGAAATTCGCTCCAGCTGTCAATTAATCCCTGATTCAGCGGCGTTTTCTGCTATAGCATCGTAGCTACCTTGCACCATTGGCACTGCTTTGGCTGCGCAGCGTCCATCTAGCGTTGCGGAAAGTCTGCCCCTGATGTCGCGATAACGGATGCCGATGCGGCCGGTGGGCATGGGCCAAGCTCAGAGCTGCAAGACGTTCCGCCGTCGCACGAAATTCCGCGGCGCGCCTCAGCCGTTCGATCAGTGCGAGAGCCTCCGGCCACGGACCGAAACCGGCCTCGGCGTTGATGTGGCCGGCATCACCAAGATTGATGAGTTCGGCGCGCCAGAGTCGTGACCAGTGTTCGGCACGTTCAAATGGCATCCACGGATCGTTTGTGCTCGCGACTACGATTGTGGGAAAGCCAAGTGGCTTTGTCGGAAGAAATTCCGCCACCCCGAAGTTATCCGGATCCGCCGGCGCAACCAGCAACGCTCCTGTGATTCGCGCGGCGTGGTCGCTTGCCGCCTGTGCGGCAGCCAAGGCGCCGAAGGAGTGCGCCACGAGGAACAACGGACCTGTGGAACGCGCAATCTCGCTGCGAATGCGGCTTGACCAGTCTGGCAGATGCGGATCGTTCCAATCGCGCTGCTTGATGCGCAGGCTTCCAGCCGTACGGTGCTCGAGCCAT
>DASZZA010000011.1:0-2464 GCA_035545135.1 Lacipirellulaceae bacterium
GCCAAACCCAAAATCATAATCCGCGTGTCGGGGGTTCGAGTCCCTCCTCCGCTATTTACCGCGGGGAGCTGGGAGTTTGGAGCCGCCAAAGTTTTCCTCCTAACTTCTCTCCCCGCCCCTGCTCCGTGCTCCCTGCTTTCATGGACCAATGGTATTTCGAAATCGGCGATGGTCAGACATACGGACCGTTCGCGCTCGAAAAGCTCCGCAAGTGGGCGGCTGCGGGCAATTTGATGCCGACGCATCGCGTCCGCCGGGCGGATCAAACGGAATGGACCATCGCCGCGTACGTGCCAGGGCTTGAGCTCACGGTCGCGGATACCGCACCGCCACCGGCGGCGGAGCCGGACGCCGACGACGCGTCGCGTGGCAAGCTGGGTTCGCTCGTGCACGCGCTTACTCGCAAGGGCCGCGGCAAAGCGGGACAGCCGCAACATCATGAAACCGACGTTATCGCGCTCTGCGACGAATTCTTGGAACTTGCCTATGAGCGCAAAGCGTCGGACATCCACTTTGATCCGGAGGAAAACATCCTCCTCGTCCAGATCCGGGTCGATGGCATTCTTGAAACGGTGCGAAAGCTGCCCAAGTCGCTCCACTACGCCATCATCAGTCGATATAAGGTGATGGGCAAAATGGATATCGCCGAGCGCCGCATGGCGCAGGACGGCAGCTTTTTTCAGTGCCTCGGGCCAGACAAGCGGCGGATTCATGTCCGCGCAGCAATCCTCCCGACCACACACGGCGAACGTCTCACGCTACGTTTGCTGGCTGTGGAGACGGAGCAGCTCACGCTCAATCGATTGGGGATGTCGGAAGTCGCCCTGCGTACGTTTGCCACGTATGCGGCCCATCCCCAAGGAATGATTCTTCTCTCCGGTCCGACTGGCGCGGGAAAATCGACGACGCTGTATGCGGCGCTTCGTCACCGGCTGGCGAATCATCCGGGCCGGTTTATCACCGTGGAGGAGCCGGTGGAGTTCGATATCGTGGGCGTCGCGCAGATTGAAGTCGACACGGCCGATAAGGTTCGTTTCGACACCGTGCTGCGCAATATCCTCCGCAGCGACCCGGATGTGATCATGATCGGCGAAATTCGCGACTACGACTCGGCGGACGTGGCGATCAAGGCGGCCCTCACCGGCCACCTTGTTTTTAGCTCGATTCACACGAATTCGGCGGCCGGCGTGGTTACTCGCCTTATCGACATGGGTCTTGCGCCGTTCCAGGTAGCGGCAACCTTGCGGTTATGCATCGCCCAACGTCTGGCCCGGCGGTTGTGCCCCCAATGCCGCAAGCCGCGGAAATTGACCGCCGCCGAGGCGGCCGCTGTCGGCCGGCCCGAGGCTGTGGGCGCTACCGTATACGAGCCGGGGACTTGCGAGCACTGCAATGAACGTGGTTACCGCGGCCGCATCGGACTGTTCGAGCTGCTGCCGATCGATGAAGACCTGGCCCGGCGGATTGTCGAAGGCGCCAGTGAGGACGAGATCACACGCCGAGCGCGCGAACGCAAGGTCCCTAGCCTGCGCGATGATGCCGCTGCAAAGCTCCTGGCAGGTGTTACCACATTCGACGAAATTATCGCGGTGTCGGCGTGGTGAGCGGCGAGCGAGCAAGCCGGGTTTTTGGCGCAATCCGCGATCTGGATTTTTTGACTTCAAAATTCCGTTTTCCGGTCTCCACATCGTGCTGCAACAGTGAGCCCGCGCTGGTAAATTCCGCACGCTCGCGGACTCGCCGTTTGACGATGGAAATTTTTCGCCCGAGAGTTCGCTTCAGTGTCTTCTCCATCTTATCGGCGGCGCCGCCGACAGCCTGGTCGATCGATGCACCTTGATGGCTTACGGTAACGGGCCGTAGTCTGCCGAGCCTCGCTTCGATGACGCAGCGCTTGTCGCTGTCGCCGAATTTCCGGCTGCTGTTTTCATCGCTTAGAAAGACCTCGACCCGAGTAATCCGATCGCCGTAACGAGCGAGCGCCTGCTGTACGATCGTCTCGACCTCCTGCGTGAGGCTGGCGCTACCCTCGATCTGACTATCCGTTTTGACCAGGATTTGCATTCTTCGTCGCTCCTTTCCTGCGGCACGAGTGCCGGCCCTCGCAGAAGAGAATTCGCTGCAAAGCTACTTTCGCGGGTGCCCCGCCGCCCAATTGTCTTGCTATGAGCATCCTTTGCGCCAAATTAGAAGAGGCCGCACCGAAAATCACATCAGGTAGGATGCGCAATCTGCGCAGATGCCTGGATTGCATTGGACACGGCAAGCGCATCGTCTTAGCTCACGCCGATGCTCGCCAGCCGGCTCGCGCTTGGTGGACCCGCTCGCGGCGGAATCGATTGATATGGCACGAATCCATGAGGTCAACACCCCATTGGAAGACTCTGGTGTCGTGACAACGTGGAGAATACGGTCGGCGGCAACGACAAGCCTGTCGTTTAGTGCGCGAGGCTGCAGCACAACT
>DASZZA010000012.1:0-2730 GCA_035545135.1 Lacipirellulaceae bacterium
TGGCCAAGGCACGGGGCTGCTATCGGCCAGTCCGCTCTAATTGTATGCGTGGAGTCAAATTCGTCGTTATCCCGGTCCCGACTCCAGTTGCGATCGAAATCCTCGTGGCGAATAGGAGCCAAATTCCGCCAATTGCGCGAACCGTAAAGTCTTTGAAAGTGTAGCCCCGGAATTGCCATCGTTCAAGGCAAGTAGCGACGGCGATTGAGGTTAGGGTGCATTGGAATTCGGCACGTTCTGTCCGCGTCGGGGGCCTGCGGGTATGATCTAAACAGGAAATTCAGTTGAGATTGATCGAAAGCAGTTTCACAGAGACCAAGCGGACGCTAGCGCGTGCCAGCTAATCTAATCAGCCGCAGGGCGCTAGGTTGTTTCAAATTGCTTCATCAAAATGGGTTCGGAACAGATGTCGCAAGTCTCGGTAATTCGAATTTTCGATGCTTCGCTCAACCGAGCCGCTGAAGGGCTGCGAGTGGTCGAAGATTTCGTGCGGTTCGCGCTCGACGATCCGTTTTTGACGTTGGAGCTGAAGAAGCTGCGGCACGACTTGGCGGCTGCCGCGGCAGTGTTTCCGTCCACTGACCGACATCCGTCACGCGAAACGCAACGGGATGTCGGGACGGCCGTTTCTACGCACGAAGAGGGTCGGCGTTCGGACGCTTGGAGTGTTTGCGCGGCGAGTGTGAAACGAGCCGAGCAATCGCTGCGGAGCCTGGAGGAGTATGGAAAGCTTGTCGATGCGCGGTTCGCCGGGCGGATGGAATCGCTGCGGTACCGGTTGTATACGCTGGAAAAGGTCATCGATGTTGGTCGCACCAGCCGCGAGCGATTGGAAGGCGTGCGGCTGTGCGTGTTGGTTGATGGGCGCCCGACGGCGTATCAATTTGAGCGGTTGGTTCGCAGCCTCGTCGAGGCCGGGGTTGGCATGATTCAGTTGCGGGACAAGATGCTCGACGACCGCGAACTGGTTGGCCGGGCACGTCAACTGGTGAAGCTGACGCGTGGCAGCCGTGCGGTAAGCATCATCAACGATAGGGCCGATGTCGCGGCAGCGGTCCAGGCGGATGGCGTTCATGTTGGGCAGGAGGATTTATCGGTGAAGGATGCGCGGGCGGTTGTGGGGGCGCGGATGCTCGTTGGGGTGTCGACGCACGACATCGAACAAGCGCGGGCGGCCGTATTGGACGGGGCCGATTATTTGGGCGCCGGGCCCACTTTTCCGTCACGTACAAAAGATTTTGACGCGTTCGCCGGGCTCGACTATTTGCGGCAAGTGTCGGCAGAGATTCGGTTGCCGACGTTTGCGATTGGGGGGATTGGTTTGGACAACGTGTCGGATGTGCTGTCGGCGGGGTGCGCTCGGGTGGCCGTGGGTGCGGCCGTGGTGGGGGCGCATGATCCGGTGGGTGCGGCGCGGGGGTTGGTGAGGATGCTGGAAGGGAGGCCTGATCGGGTGCACGCGGCCTTTGAAGCGGCCGCGCCGTCTCTGACCTCTGACATCTGACCTCTTTCCAAATGCTTCATGCCGTAATTATGGCTGGTGGGACGGGGACGCGGTTTTGGCCCGCGAGTCGTAACGATGCGCCCAAACAACTGCTGCGGCTCGTGGGTGAGCAGACCATGCTGTGGCAGACGGTCGATCGATTGGGCGAACTGGTGCCGAACGAGCGGCGGCTCGTCGTGACGAACAAGCGGCTCGTGAATCTGGTACGTGAGCAGTTGCCCGAGTTGCCGGTGGACGCGGTCGTGGGCGAGCCGTGCAAGCGCGATACGGCGCCGTGCATCGGTCTGGCGGCGCTGTTAGTTAGCCGATCCGATCCCGAGGCGACGATGGTGGTGATGCCGGCGGACCATGTAATTCGGCCGGCGGAGGCGTTCCAGGATGCGGTGCGGCAGGCCGTGGCCTTGGTGGACGCGTCGCCGGGGCGGACTGTGACGTTTGGAATCAAACCAACGTACGCGGCGGAGATTTTCGGTTACATTCATCGCGGCGAACGCCTGGAGAGGCGGGGCGTCCCCGCCCCCGAACATTTGACGACGGTGTCGGGGACGACCCGCCTCGCGGCACCGATGTATCGAGTGCAGAAGTTTCAGGAGAAACCTGATGCTGCTACCGCCACGAAGTACCTCGACTCGGGCGAATATTATTGGAATAGCGGCATATTCGTCTGGCGCGCCCGGACGATCCTCGACGCGTTACGTCAGCGGCAGCCGGAGATGCTGGGGCACCTGGAAACGATCGTCAAACACTGGGGTGCGAGCGACCGGGCGGCGATGTTCGAGCGTGAGTTTGCCGCGATCAAGCCGATTTCGATCGACTATGCCGTGATGGAACATGCGACGGATGTGGTCGTCGTGGAAGCGATGTTCGAATGGGACGACTTGGGCGGCTGGCAATCGCTGGCACGGCTGGTCGGCGCGGATGCGAACAGCAACACGGTGGTGGGCAAGCACCTCGGGTTGGGAACAAGCGGCGCGATCGTGCGGACCGACGACGATCACTTGGTGGTCACGCTGGGACTTAAGGATGTGATTGTCGTCCATACGCCGAATGCGACGCTGGTGGCCGACAAGCACAGCGAGGAACAAATTCGGCACGTGGTGAAGCGGTTGGAAGAGTTGGGTTGGTCGGAGTATTTGTAGGATTACGCGATGCAGGTTCGAAATGCCGAAACGCGAGCGACTGCCGATAAGTCGGCCGCTTGGATATTCGGTGAACCGATGAACAAG
>DASZZA010000013.1:0-1992 GCA_035545135.1 Lacipirellulaceae bacterium
CACCGCTGTTTCAATCTCGCCGCCCATCAGAGAGCCGGCAAGCACCAGCGCGCGCACTCGAGGCAACCGGCGCACGGCGCGAACGGCAGCGGCCAGGTTCTCCTCGCCTACGAGCGGGATCGTGTCGATGGAGATGTGTTCGCCGCGAATATTATGCCGGTCGGCCTCGGTAATCGCTCCGAGCGCCACTTGGCCAACCTGGGCGCCGCCTCCTGCGATGATGATTCTCTTACCGTAAATTTTCTGCAGCGTCTGCACGCGCTCGACGGATTGCACAACCGAAAGCTCGTGGAAATCGGCGATTAACGGATCGGCGCTGCCCGGCAGATCCAGCTCGAAATAGATACGGGACTCCGTCGGCGTATCTTCGATGATCGATACGGAACGGATGTCTCCTCCGTGCCGGGCAATAATGCCGGTCAGTTGATGCAAAACTCCGGGACCGTTTGCGACTACGATCACCAGTCCCGTTTTGTCCGTCGCAATCGGCATTTTAAAGCACCACTTCGTATTTCTTGAGTAGCTCGGGCCAGAAGCCCTGAGCCTGCAAAAGCAGCTCGATGATTTCGCGAACCGCTCCCTCGCCACCCGGCATGTCGGTCGTTGCCATCGCGACTTCCTTCACCTCACGGCGAGCATTGGCGGTGGCGAACGTAAGTCCAACGCGCCGCATAATCACAACATCCGTTAGATCGTCGCCCACGTACGCAATCTCATCACCTTTCAGTCCCGACTCGCGAAAGATTTCTTCTAAAATCGGAATCTTCTCAATATGCCCTTGATAGACGTAAGTCATCCTGACTTGCTTAGCGCGTTCCACAGTTGCCGGGGAGTTTCTGCCGCTAATCACACCCGTTTTAATGCCATACCAGCTCAACCATTGCAGCGCGATGCCATCCTGAGAGCTGAATCCCTTAGTCTCCGCCATGCCGCCCTGGCCATCGGGAACCATAAAGAGATGGCCGCTCGTGAGCACGCCGTCCACATCCATTAGCAATAGCTTTATTTTCGCGGCACGCGACATTAACTCGTCGCGGCCCATTTGCGAGCTTACGGTCATATAGCAATAGGGTAGCGGTAGGCCTCACGCCTCGCCGTGCGGGTCGACTTGTTCGGAAAAAAGCTTTTCAAATAATTTCAAATCGCGAGCCAGCATCTGTACATACCGCTCAGCGTTTCCTGTGACTGGCTCAATCGTTGGGCCAAGCTCAACAGCAACCTGGTCCATGTCCTTGATGAAACCAAGTTGCTCGGCGGCAATGAGCGCCGCGCCGCGGCTCGATGCTTCCGGTTCCAGACATTCCACAATCGGCCGGCCCAAGGCATCCGCCATCATCTGCCGCCATACTTTCGAAGCCGTCAGCCCGCCGCCGGACGCGATGACCTGAGCCGGGGCGGGGTAGGCTTCAAGAAACAGCAAATAAATTTGCTTAAAGCGGAGGGAGACGCCCTCGAGCGCGGCTTGCAGGATGTCGGTAGGAGTAGTGGCCAAACTCATACCAGTGAGGACAGCGCGGAGGTCGGGCCGCCAGTAAGGCGATCGCTCGCCGGCGAGAAATGGCAGCATCGTAAGTCCGTGCGATCCGGGCGCGCGCTTCTCGATTTCGGATTCCGCATCCGGCGGGACATGGAAGGTTTTGCCGATCCATCGAAAGACTTCGCCTCCGTTTGAAAGAGCGCCGCCCAGAATATAGCGCTCCCGATTGACGCGATAGCACCAGAGCCCACTTGGAATTTGAATTGACTGGCTGCGAATTACGACACGCATCGCGCCGCTCGTTCCCACCATCAACGCCAGCCGGTCGCGTGTCGTACAGCCGCTTCCGATGTTGTTGCACGCTCCATCGCCATAGGCGGGGCACCACGGAATGCCGTCGAACAACGGCCAGCGGGAGGCGAATTTCTGTTGAAGCGCATGGGCCGGTCGGTCGAGCGCATCTACTGGCGCGAGCTGTGTCCGGCGAAGCCCGATAAATTCCAACAACTGCTCGT
>DASZZA010000014.1:0-3558 GCA_035545135.1 Lacipirellulaceae bacterium
ACCATCTGATTAAGCGCGGCTGTCTGATGCAGCTTGCCGGCCGGCGGTTCCGGATAGCGGTTGTAATAGAAGCCGCTGCCGTCCTTCGTCCACTCAATTTCGGTAAACCGGCACCATTTGATATGATCTGCGAACGTCTTGCCCGTTTTGACATCGAGCACGTAAATTTGCTGCCAATCGCTGCCAGCTTCCGAACGCGAATACGCGACGAGCCGCCCATCCTCGCTCGGCCGGAATGTGGACATCGCAATCGTGCCGTCTTTCGACCACATATTGGGGTCCACGAGCATGCGGCCGTCGTCGCTATACGAATCGGCCACGTAGAGGACCGGTTGATTCTGCAAGCCGTCGTTCTTCAGGTAGAAGTATTTGCCCCCCTTTTGCACGGGCGGTGAATAACGTTCGTAGTTCCACAGCTCGGTAAGCCGCTTCTCAATGGCCGACCTCTGCGGAATCGCGTCCAAGTACGCCCGGGCTACTGTGTTCTCTTTCTTCACCCACTCGGCCACTTCGGGCGACTCGCGCACGTCGGCCTCCAGCCAGCGATAGGGGTCGGGCACCTTCACGCCAAAGTAGGTGTCGACATGTTTTACGCGCCGCGCTTCAGGGTATTCCAACTTCGTGCTGTTCGTGGCGGCTTGAGCGGTCGCCAGAACTGTCAACGACATCGCGCACCAGTACGCGACGATCCAATGAACTTGGCCTTTCATCGAAATCTCCAGGGCGAAAACTCGGTCACGTTCGGGCAGGAGCAAGGCAGTCTCGCGCCGAGGCGCAGAGGGCGCCGAGATTGAGAGTAACTTGTAAAACTGTGCCCTCCGCGTCCCCTGCGCCTCTGCGTGAGCCTTCCGACCGGACATTCCGTCAGCTACTAGCACTACGATAACTGACTAGCGACATCTGAAACACCCACCGGCTCACTGCAAGACTCGCGGCCGTTGCCACCAAGGCGAATGCAGCGAGATACCAGTACGCGGGCTGCATCGGTTTGGCCAAGAGCCGCGCCGGCACGTTCACCACGATCAAAATCGGCAGCACGAACGTGAATCCCCACCGAATCCAACCGCCGATCGGCCCCTGGTAAATCTCCATCGGATACCGCGAAAATGTAGTGATGTAGAACCAAAAGTCGTAAATCGACGTATTGCGTCCCAGCCACACGCTTGCCGCCGCGAGCACGATCGTGAGGCTGTACAAAATTCCGATGCCGCCAGCGACGTATACCAGATACGCAAACACGCGCCACGGTGTCAGCACAAACCCCTCGACGCGCGGCAGTGCGTACGCCATCAACGCCACCGCAACCAAAAAATTCGCCAGCGACGACCATTCCACCTTCCGCAACGAAATCAAAAACTGCGTGTCAATCGGCTTCAACAACGCAAAATCGAGCCCGCCCGTGCGAATCAGCTCGCTGAACTCTTCCGCATTGGTCATAAAAAACATCTGCACGATGCTGTTGATGAACATGCTCGTGGCGATGAACACAAAGAACTGGTACTCGTCCCAAGCGGCCGCCTGTTGCTCCTGATGAAACCGCTCGACCAACTCCGGCGTAACCTGCTCGCGGCCAATGTCATAGTATTTCGCCACCGCGGTCGGAATATCCCCCTTCGCAAACGCTGGCTGGATTCGGTTCGTGTACGTGAAGATCAGCAAATAGAACCCGATGTTCATCATCACCCAACCGAACGACGAAACAGTTTCGATGACAAAATTGGTCGGGAACATCATATCCCGCACCAGGCTGTTGCGGATGAACGTGAGGAAGACGCGGAAATAGGAGGGGCGCGGAGACATTTGATTTAAGATTTAAGATTTAAGATTTAAGATTGCCGAAGAATTCAAATCTTCAATCTTAAATCTGAAATCTTAAATTACTCATCCTCCAAACCCGCTGTAATGCTTCACGCCACGCCAAAAGACCACCCGGCTCGCAAAAATGAAAAACAACACCCACGCCGCTTCAATCGTCAGCCCTGCCCAAAGTTCTTGCCCATGAACTTTTTGCAGGAACACCGCCGACGGGAAGTACGCCAGGTATTGGAGCGGAATCAATTGCACGATTTTGTCGAACGGCCACGGCAACATGTCGAGCGGGAACATGTGGCCCGAGAAGAAAAAATTGAACAGCATGTACACGAACAAGAGCGAGCTGACTTCCAGAAACCAGAACCCAATCATGCCGATCGTCGCTTCCAAAAAGTAACCCAACAGGAACGCAAAGATGAGCGACGTAATATACGCCAGCATCACATCGGCCGGCGGCCAGCCTGGAAAGTACCCGCGGCACAGGTAGAACACCAGTGCAAACGGTACTAGCGCGATGCCGTAATACACAAGCTTGTGCGCCGTGCGCATGAGCAGCAGAAAGCCGACCATATCGACCGGCTGGATGAGATACTTTTTGATCTCGCCATTGCGAATCTGCAGCGCGATTCCGCTCGCTAGCCCCGGCATGCTCGAAAACGCCCGGCTGATCGTCGTCAGCAGATAGTACGCGACGAAATCATTGTAGCTATAACCGGCAATTTGATTCGAGGATGTTGCTCTCGTCGCCTGCATCCCAGCGAACACCGCGCTCCACAAAAAAATCTGCGTCACAATCGGCAGGAACCGCATCAGTGTGCCGAGCCAGAAATCGCCGCGGTAGACCAGCCGTTCTTCGATGCAAATACGAAGAATCGTCCACCAGGTTTGAACGCGAGCAACCATCAGAAAGCCGCGACCACCCGTCGCGCGTTAGCGGAATCGACGTCTCTGCACCGACCAAACGATCAGGCCGTATACCATTGCAAGAAATCCCGTCGCCGGTTCCGGCACCGCGCCACCAGTCAGCAGCGACCCACTGCCAAACCCGGTTTTTCCGAAGTTCATTCGCCAGACGTTGTAATCGGCGAGACTAATTGTACCGGCCGCGCCGCGATTGGGTAGCGACACACTCTGCCCCAAGTATTTCCCCCACAAAATATAGTCGGCCGTATCAACAAAGCCATTATCGTTATAGTCCCCGAAGTTGACAGGTGCCGGCGCGAGCGACCAGCCGATATCCTCTAACGCAGCCGCATCGAGTTCCGTCAATCTCTTGCGCGTTCCATTTGTCAAACTGGGATCCATCAGCGTTTCTTGTGGTGTAGACGTGCCATAGATAACGCTCGTTGTGCCGTTCGCCCAGTGTCCTAAATCCGCCGACAATGGCACGGCGGTGCCACCATGATTGGTTATCGCAGTGTCGCCTACGAATTGTGTCCCGCTGACCAGTGACTGCCAGTCGCTCGATGTGCCGAAACCTATCGCATGTGCTAGTTCGTGGAGTGCGACAGAGTAGAAGTCGATGACATTTCCCGAAGGTGTACCCGTTTTGTCAAAATACCACGTCGAAGAACCGTCATTGTCGAATGTGATCGCACCGCCCCAACGGGAGAATTTGCTTTCTTGACCCCGCGTTGTAATGGCCGTCGTAAAGCTCGCCGTTGTGGCCGCAATATAATCGCTATCCGATTGGGTAAAACTATTAGTTCCAGTCACATAGGTTGAATATGTATATCCACCGGGTCC
>DASZZA010000015.1:0-3395 GCA_035545135.1 Lacipirellulaceae bacterium
TGGTCGCGTTCGTAGAAAAGTAGTTGCGGGCGAACTGCGCGCCGGCGACTAGCAGGGCCGTACCAATTGGGCTATACGATGCATCCCAGCCACCGCCGGCTTGAGCGCCGGTGCTGATATTCATGAAGTGAGTATAAAAGCCATTGGTCGAGCGGTCGGGAGCGACTCCCGGCGTTTGGCCCAAATAGGCGGATAGGACTTTGACCACCTGCTGCTCGGCGCTGGGCAGCTTGCCGACGTGGCTGAGCGCTGCCAGTGCGACCAGATCGAAGCCGGCCGCGTCGGGCGTCGCCGGATGGAAGCTCCTCGAATTCGGGTCGAGCACAAGCGAGTCGCGCACGAGTCCAGACGGCAAAATAGCGTCCAGGGTGTAGTTTTTTAGGCGCTCGAGTTGGTCGTCTCGAATGGCATTGAAGTCCTGGGCTACAAGCGAGACCGTGGTTATAAGCGTAAACACGACGCCACTTAGGAATCGAAACATCACTCCACCTTCAAAGCTGCACCATTGGTGCGAATCACATTGCTGTAAAAACGTGCCGAGGCCTTCGGAAAGCGTTGTTGCGTCTTGAAATCGACGTAAACGATGCCAAACCGCTTCGAATAGCCCGATTGCCATTCGAAATTGTCTAAAAGAGACCAGAGAAAGTAGCCGCGCAGGTCGACGCCTGCGTCGATCGCTCGTTTCGCCACCTCTAAATGCTGATTCAGATATTTTACACGGGCAAAGTCATCCACGCGCCCATTTGGCAATAAAACATCGTCGAAAGCGGCGCCGTTTTCGGTGATGTAGAGTGGCAGGCTGCCGTAGCGGTTGTTGAGCCATTGCAAGATTTCCAGCAGTCCGTGCGGGTAGATTTCCCAACCGGTAGCTGTTTGAGGAGCATTGGGCTCGACGACGAGCCGCGCACGAGCGGGGCCAGTCGGGGGGTCGTCGCAAACGACCCATCGCAGGTAGTAGTTGACGCCGACAAAATCGATTGGTTCGGCGACCGCGCGGAGTTCGTCTGACGTCCATGCGGGCCAGGCAGCGCCGAATATTTCGGCGAGTTCACTGGGGACAACACCTTGCAGGACGGGGTCGAGGAATTGTCGGTTGACGTAAGCATCGACTCGATTCGCCGCTTGGCGATCGGCGAGTGATTCCGTCGCCGGGTGGACTGGAATCAGATTTACGACAAGGCCGATGGAGTGTTTTCCAATGTTGCGGTACGTGCGAACCGCCGCGGCGTGTGCCCGTAACAGGTTCTTTGAAACCAGAGCAGCCTCGGCCCAGTCGCTTCGGCCGGGGGCGTGGCGGCCTTCGATATAGCCGTGGTCGACAACGACCCACGGTTCGTTCAATGTTGCCCAAAGTTTTACGCGGTCGTCCAACGAGCGGAACGCCAGTGCGGCGTATTCGGCAAACCAGTCGGCTGAGTTCGCGTGGGCCCAACCGCCGCGGTCTTCGAGCGCTTGCGGTAGATCCCAATGGTAGAGCGTCGCCATAGGCTGAATGTGATGCTCGAGCAACGTGTCGACAAGCCGACTGTAAAAGTCGAGTCCCGCGCGGTTAATGTTGCCGGTTCCGTTCGGAAAAAGGCGGGACCAGCTAATGCTGAAACGATAAGCGCGAATGGCCAGCTCGCGCATCAATCGCACGTCGTCGACGAATCGCCGATAATGGTCGCACGCGAGATCGCCGTTCTGGTCGGCGAAAATATTGCCCGGAGTGTGGGCGAAGCGGTGCCAAATGCTTGCGCCCGCACCGTCGGCCAGCGGCGAGCCTTCGATTTGATACGCGCTCGTGGCGGCGCCCCAGAGGAAATCGGCCGGAAAGGAACTGTCGGACAATGTGCATTCCTCGTCCGGCTTGGAGCCTATCCCATTACCCCGTCTCCCACTGGGAGAGGGTTGGGGTGAGGGTGATTGCCGGCGAATAAGGCACCCTCACGCTGCCCTCTCCCAAAGGGAGAGGGTTCTGGGATTGGCTCTTAGAGTCGAATTGTCACGCGATGCATCAGGCCATCAGCCGCCAGCGGCACGTGCGCGACGCCCTTCGCGACGGGAACTGGCTCGCCGTCGAGCGTTGCCGACGCTACGCCATGTTCCTTGGCATCTGGATTTTCAATCGTAATGTCGTAGCAAGTATTGCCGACGGGCAGACGGTATCGAATTCGGCACCTATTCCAACGGGCTGAGATCGCTGGATTTATCACCAGTGTGCGCCCCGCGTCGGTCGACACACCGAAGATCGATTCGACGGCGACTCGAAACATCCAGCCAGCGGAGCCCGTATACCAGGTCCAGCCACCGCGGCCGACGTGGGGCGGCTCTCCGTAGACATCGGCCGCAACGACATACGGCTCCGTTTGATAGATATCTGCCGCTTCGCGGGACTTTGTGTGCCAGGCTGGACTGAGCATTTGCAGGAGTTCGACGGCTCGCGTACCGCGACCCATTTCAGCCAGCGCCCGCACGAACCACAAGACACCGTGCGTGTACTGCCCGCCGTTCTCCCGAATGCCGGGCAAATAGCCCTTGATGTATCCGGGGTCATTGTGTGTGCGATCGAACGGTGGTGTAAGCAGTCGGATCATTCCGGCGTCGCTGCAAACCAGGCGGTCTTCCGCGGCGCGAACGGCAAGCTTGGCACGGTCTGCCGGCGCCATGCCGGATAGTACGGCCCACGCTTGGGCTAGTGCATCGATTTGACATTCGTCGCATTGCGCTGAGCCGATTGGATCGCCATTGTCGTAATACGCGCGGCGATACCAGGCGCCGTCCCAGCCGGCCGAATTCACCGCTTCCGCGAGTCGAGCTCGATACTCAGAATACTGCGCCACGCGCGACCGGTCGCCGCGGCTGGAACAGATCGGCATCATGCGCTGCAAAATGTAGTCGATAAAGAAAGCGAGCCAAACGCTCTCTCCCCTGCCCTGCCGACCGACGCGGCTGAATCCATCGTTCCAATCGCCGCAGCCGATCAAGGGCAGACCATGGACACCGGCTGTTAAACTGCGATCGAGGGCCCGGCAACAATGTTCGTAGAGGCTGGCCGAAGCATCGGCCAGATCGGGCCGAAGATAGGCTTCTTGCTGCCCGGCAACTAGTGCGGGCGCTGTGACGAAGGGCACGTGCTCATCGAGAATCGCTTTGTCGCCGGTACGCGCGACGTACTCTGCGGTGACGAACGGAAGCCAGATCAGGTCGTCGGAAAAACGGGTACGCAAACCATAACCGTTATCTGGATGCCACCAATGGAGCACATCGCCTTCGACGAACTGGTGGCTTGCGTGCCTAAGAACCTGGGCGCGAGTAAGGTCTGGCCGATGGAACAGCAGTGCGGCGGAATCCTGGAGCTGATCGCGAAATCCATAGGCGCCACCCGGCTGGTAGTACGCGGATCGGCCCCACAT
>DASZZA010000016.1:0-2576 GCA_035545135.1 Lacipirellulaceae bacterium
ACGCTGGCCAAGGCCGAACCGAATATCTGTGGGCTGCGGCTTTATGTCGACCAGCACAACCATGCGGCCATGGCGACGTACAAACGCCTGGGAATGACGCCGTCCGGGCATCATGTGTACGAATGCGACTGGTCAGGCGCCGTCAAAGAACTCGACGCGCACTAGGGACGCGGGGGGCGGCGCATTATTCGCGCCGCTACCTTGAGCGGAGCCTTGCCGTTTACACCGGCCCGACGTGACCTTGCGCAAATCGTTCGGCGAAAAACAGGCCGGCAAAGACCTTCGGGTCGACAAGCACTCCCTCGTCGCGCCGCTCTTCCAGCCAGCGCACCACGCGCGGCAGGGGCACCGTGTGTACCGTGATTTGCTCCGTGTGAACTCCTCCGCCGGTCCCGGTATGTTCCAATCGCGAGGCCAGGAGGAACGTCACGACCTCCGAGGCCATGCCGGCCGACGGCGGCCCCGAAGTCAGCTCGCGCAGATCCCACGCATGAAAACCGGTTTCTTCCAGCAGCTCGCGCCGGGCGGCGTCTTCGACAGTTTCCCCCGCATCATCATGCGAGTCGCCAATCAGACCGGCCGGCAGCTCGATCACGCGGCAATGCACCGGGATGCGATATTGCTCGATCAAGACCAGGCAACCGTCATGCGTCACGGGCACCAGAACCACGGCGCCTGGGGAATTCGTGCGGCGGGCGTATTCCCAATGCCCTTCGCGAACGAGTTCCAGAAATTCGCCCGTAGCGAGGCTGAATGCGGGGGCAGATGGTTGAGTCATTACCGGCGGATGCTGGTTTCAGATTCGATGTACCGTGACGGGGAGAATCTCGAGCGCAAACTGGGCCCCCAAGCAGGCGCGCGAGCGGGCCAAGGCGACGGCAGCACCATGGCCCCATTGGGGAATATAGCCTGCCCCTGGAGTCGGTGTCGTCAGAAAAGTTTGACAGCGCCTCACCGGGCAACCACACTACCAGCGAAATCTCGCCCTCATTCTTCCCTGGATCTTCTCGCCATGAATTCGCATCATTGGACCTTTGCGCATCGGATTTTGTTGCTCTGTCTGACCCTTGGCAGCGCTTTTACCCTGGCTCAAAGAGCCGCCGCCGAGGAACCAAGCTATCGCGAATCGCTCGTCTTTCCGCTCCATCCGCAACACAACCACGCGCCCGGGATCGTCGAATGCCCCAACGGCGACCTGCTCGTCAGTTGGTACCGCGGCTCGGGCGAACGGTCGGCCGATGACGTGGCCGTGTACGGAGCCCGGCAGAAGAAGGGGCGTAACGACTGGAGCGAGACCTTCCTGATGGTCGATACGCCGGGCTTTCCCGACTGCAATACGACCATGATGATCGACGCCAAGAAGCGGCTGTGGCTCTTTTGGCCGATTATCCTGGCCAATACCTGGGAATCGTGCCTGACGGAGTACCGCATCTCGAGCGATTACGAGGGCGAAGGCGCGCCAGAATGGGAGTGGCAGGGGATCATCCCGCTCGCACCGCCGCGATTTGCCGAAAAGATGACCGCGACGCTCGACTCGCTCGGCGCCGAAAAGGAAAGCGCCAACGTCCGCGCCAAGGTATTTACGGCCCGCGTTCGCGAGATGTTGAAAGACAAGCTCTCGCATCGCCTCGGCTGGCAGCCGCGTTGCAAGCCGACGGTGTTGCCGAGTGGCCGCATCTTGCTGCCACTGTACACCGACACTTATTCGGTGTCGGTCATGGCAATCAGCGACGACAATGGCGCCACCTGGCACGCCAGCGAGCCGATTTGCGGCTTCGGTAATATTCAGCCGACGGTCCTGCGCCGCAACGATGGATCGCTGGTCGCCTACATGCGGGAAAACGGCATTCTCGACAAGATTCGCACCAGTGAATCGCGCGATGATGGTGAAACCTGGGGCCCGGTTGGCACCGCCGAATTGCCCAACCCAGGTGCCGGCATCGATGGCATTCGCCTGGCCAGCGGGCATTGGCTTTTGATCTACAACGACACGACGAAGGGGCGCAACAGCCTGGCCGTTTCGCTTTCTGATGACGAGGGAAAAACCTGGCCGATCACAAGGCACCTCGAAAAGCACGAAGATGGCAGCTATCACTACCCGGCCGTCATCCAAGGGGCCGACGGCACGATCCATTTCCTCTACAGCTACTTCGTGAAAGGGGGCAAAAGCATGAAGCACGTCGCCGCGAACGAAGCATGGGTGCGGCAAGGGGATACCGCCGCCTCCCGGTAAGCTGCCCGCCGGCTCAGCGGATTGCTGGCAGTGCTTGAGACTTGCTTGGACGTTTTTTTATGGGCGCCGGTCCGGCATTCGGCCGATGTGGTCTCTAGACCCGTAAAGTCTGGGCAACCGTCAGTGACCCCGCAGGCCGCAAGCGCCGTGAGCGCTCGCTGGTCGCGGCGCGGTCGCGGATCTCCAGACGTTCCTAGGAGCTAGGGAGTCCCGCCGTGAAACGCTTTTTCGTCACGCTGACCTTAGTTTCGTTATTCGGTTCGGCCGTCACACCGGCCGCGAAAGCCGATTATGCCTTCGGCAGCTTCGGGCCGCCTGGCGGTTACTATTCCTGTTGGCGTCC
>DASZZA010000017.1:0-5350 GCA_035545135.1 Lacipirellulaceae bacterium
ATGAAAAAATGAGCCGCGAGGGAAAAATCCAAGCCGCTGGTGAGTAGAATCACGAGCGGGAAAAGGATGCCGCCGGGAAACCAGCCCAGCGCAGTGAGCACGGCGATAAAGCGGGGAAGGCGCAATGCTCGCTGGCGTGCCTGTTTCAAGTCGCAATCGGGTAAACGGTGCGCTTGCGACAGTGCATTCCAACATTGCCACACTGGTCGCACGGCAAGGATGAACGCGAGAATCGCAAGTGGATAGACGATGGCATTGTAAGCCAGGACGAGGCGTTGGAATTCGATTTTCTGCGTATCGTTGAGCACTGCGACGATCTGTGTCGAATTGTAGGCGATGTTGACGATGCTTGCGGCCACTTGCGGAAGAATCACCAGCACGATGAGCCAGTGGAATGGGCGGCGCAGAAGCGGTGCGAACATCGAAGGAATGGGTGGCAGGCGGTGCTCCGCTTCGCGCAATCGGCGGCAGCCATCAAGCTGCTCGGCCAAAGCGGCGCCGGAAGGAAAGCGGTCACCGGGTTTCGGCGCAAGGCAGCGGCCGATCGTGCGCTCCAGCGTCATGCGTGCCCCGGGGGGCCCGGGGTTGCAGATCGGAGCCGTTTGCCGCCGTTCGTCGGACATCTGCCGCAGCGTGTCGGACATTTTTCCTTTTCGCGGGCCAAGGGGAAATGTCATGCGGCCGTCGAACAACTGCTGCAGAACGAGGCCTAACGAATAAATATCGGAATGCGCGGTGACGGCGTCGTGGCCGGTATCGTCGGCGGGGTTGAAGGCGTCCAAATGTTCTGGAGCCATGTAGGCGAACGTGCCGCCGAACAATTCGTCGCCGCTCTTCTCGGTTCCAACCGGTTGGGAGCTGATATTGAAATCGGCGAGCATCGGCCGGCCGTACGGATTGACCAGGATATTGGCCGGTTTGATGTCGCGATGGAGCACGCCGTGTCCGTGGGCAAAATCGAGCGCTTCGGCCAGCCGAGCGCCGAACCAGGCAGTTGCTTCAACATCGTCCATGCGGCTGAGCGCTTCGCGATCATGAAGCGCTGCCGGATCGAGAGTTGTCGGCAGCGAACCGGAGCGGTCGATATAACTGAGCAGGTCGGCGCCGGTCCAGGGAGGCGCGAGTTGTGAGGCGCGAGCCGCGAGATCCACTGTTTGGCACCCTACACCATGCTCTCTGCTCCTTGCTTTCGCGTGCAGCATGCCGATGAGCTTGTCGAGGCCGATGCCTGGGACCAGTTGCATGCAGAGCAAACGCTGGTTGAAGTCGGAATCGACTTTCTCGGAGAAGACTTGGACGATGTGTTGATGCTCGAGCCGGGCCATCGTGCGGCCTTCGCTGCCGCGGTTGGCGGAGATCTTGAGTGCGACGAGGCGGTCGAGCGAGATCTGTCGGGCGAGGTACACATGGCCGAACGCTCCGCGGCCTAAGAGGCGGACGACCTCGAAATCGTCGACTTTCGCACCGGGCAGCAAGGCCATCGGCGCTTCGTTGTCGCTGGATCGCCTTTCATTCGGGCGGAGTTCGATTGTGGGCGGCGGTCCGGCGGGCGCATTGGGCGGTGATTGTGGAGCTTTAAATGTAGGCGCTCGAATCGTATCGGACTCTGCGAGAGCGACATCCGAAACATTGCTTAATGCTTCCGGCTCGGCAAGAACAACGTCGGATGCGCGTTCGGACGGTTCTGAGTGCCCGACGACTGCTTTTGCAGAGGGGGCGCTGGCCGGTTCGCTGGCGGGTTTGATTGGCCGTTGTTCGACGGACGACTGATCGTCGTTGGGAGTTTTTTTCACCATGGTGGATGGCCCCCGGCTCTGCCGGGGGTAATGACGTACCGACGTCGTCTACTATGGTTACTCCTCGATTAACCCTGGAGGAGCCGGTGCTGTTTTATGAATGCTCGGGCTTACTCAACACCTCGGTTCACTTACTTTGCTCGCGGCGTTTTTCGAGGGCCGGACGGCAGTAATCGTGCAATTCCAAATCGATCAGCTCCTGTTCGGCTTCGTCGAGCGAGCCATTGGCCAGCGATTCGGTAACTTCGTCGAGCAGCAGATCGCCGAAGAGCTCTCGCGCGCGGTGGAGCAGCACGCGAACGGCGCCGGCATTAATGGGCTTGCCAAGTTTTTCGCTAAGGCCGGCGGCCAGTTCCGGCGATCGCAGATCCGGATGATCGACGCGGTAGCGTAGCGCGCTGAAGTACGGCTTACCGGATTGTCGTTCATCATCTTCCAGCCGTTGCCAGCAGCGTGCCAGCAGTTCATCGCGCCAACTCGTGCGGAAGAGTACTTCGTCGTCGTCTTTCGAATCGGGTGAATCGGCTTCGGGCTCGGCGAGGTTGGAGTGCATGGGGGTTTCGCGGCCACGTTTTTTTGCGCGGCGTTGGTGATCGACGATCAGCCGGTACACAACGGTTTTTACAAACGCGCGAAACCGGCCGCGCTCCGGATCGACATTCCCGAAGTCGCCACGGACGAATCGCAAGGCGAATTCCTGAAAGACTTCGTCGGCAGCATCTTCGTTGCGGAGGGCCGAAAGGGCGTAACGGCGGATCGCTCCGCCGTAGCGGTCGAGCAGGCGCTGCTGGGCGGATTGGACGGCTGTGTGGTCGCCATGGGCTTCGCGGACCATGGACCAGGCGGTGACAATGCGGCTGATGTGGAGGTCGTCGTCCATGGGATTTGGCTGTGGTGCAGTGGTGAACGTTAGTACGGGCTAGGTCGGGGCCGGGGACGGTCCGGGTAGCGGTTGGAATTAATTGGGTTGGGACGCGTTGGCTAGGACCATTCTACCCGGCAGGCGGCGGAGTGCGGCATGGGTGACATTTGCGCTCAAAAACGGGGTGTTTTTGCGGGTTCTGGCGTCATTTTTCACTTTTCGACGGGTAGCTGTAACAGGCCGCGGACCGGCCGTAGGAGATGGTGGCACAGGGCAGCGTCGCCCTGTCGCGCTATTGTGTTCAACCCCCGTTCTCTAAGGAGTCCTAAAATGACAACTTCTACGACCAAATTGATGGCAGTCCTGGCAGCGGCAGCCGCCCTGTTGATTCCGAGCGCCGCATTTGCCAAGGGCCAGAGTGGCAACAATCACAGCCACAGCAGCTTTAAGATCAGCTTTGGCGGCAATCCGCCGAAGGCTTTCGTGGCGCCAAAGCCGGTTGTTTTGCTGAACAACAACAATAAGTGTCACGATTCGTGCCACGACGGTCGTTGCCACGACCGCTGCCATGACCGCTGCTATTCGAATTATGGTTGCGGTAACGTCTACGACAACTTCGGCCAAGCCTACGAGCCGTTCCACAGCACTTACACAGTACTGCCAGGCGACACGTTCTACACGGTCTCGCTGAAGGAGTATGGCACGAGCTCGAATTCGCGGTACGTCGCACAGTTCAACCGTATGTCGGAGAGTGCGGCCCTGATTCCCGGCCAGACGTTGATGCTGCCCTCGATCAGCGCGAATGGAGCGCTGCGTGCTTCTCGCGCTCCCGCTGCGGGCACGACGTTCCCTGGCACGTTCAACACGACAGCCACGACCTCAAGCGTTTCGTCGCCCGCGTTCGTAGCGCCCGCCACGTTCACGACTCCCGTGAGCCTGGCGACGAAGGTTGTTGAGCAGCCACGGACGAAGATAGTCGTGGGTAGCTCGCTGCTGGTTGACGGCCAGACATTCGGCGAAAAGACGGGCGCGGCCCGGCTGCGTGTTGGCGGATTTGCCCTGCCGATCGACGTCATCGAGTGGACGAACAGTGCGGTAAAGATTCATCTTCCAAAAGCGGAAGTGACAAGCGGCACGAAGGCGGATATCGAAGTCGTGCGTGCCGACGGCACCCTGGCTTCGAAGACAGCCGTGGAATTGGTTTCTCCCAGCGTGCAAGTGGCGGCCAGCAAGTAATACCACTCGACAAGATCCCTCCCCGGCAACGGGGAGGGGGGATTCGCGCGAGGACGATGCCTATGAAACACCGACTTCCAAACTTTTCCTAAACGCTCTCTATAACCTCTGCAAATGCCGCCTGCCCGGAACGCCGGGCAGGCGGTTTCTTTTGTTGCGCGTGCAAGAGCATCGTGGAGACGTTTGTCCGGCCCTTCAATCGTTGCGGGCTTGGTTGACTAAGGAAGTCTAACAAAACCGATTCCAACGCACCCTCACCCCGGCCCTCTCCCAGAGGGAGAGGGGGTTTTGTTACAGTCGCTAAGTCACGGGCTCGAGAATATCGCTGACCATTTGAACGGACGCGATATCGAAGCCGCCGCTCCACAGATCGGTGTTGGCGAATACGAGGTCGTGTCCAGCGCCACTTGAAAGGATATCGTGATCACCGTCGTCGAACACGGCGACACCGGGTTCGAGCAGGTCACCGCTACCAGTCAGGTTGGCGACACGAGTGTTGAAGCTGTCGGACGACGTCCAGATCGCCATGATGGCGTCGAGGGCCGCGGGATCGTTGTCGTGGGAGGTCCAGCCATCGATCAAGATATCGTCGCCACCGCCGCCGACGAGGATATCGGAATCATCGCCGCCGATGACCAGATCGCGGCCGTTTCCACCCAAGATAATGTCGGCGCCATCGCCGCCGATGAGGGTGTTGTTGCCGGTGCCGCCAACGAGTACGTCGTTGCCGGTGCCGCCGAAGATCGTGGTATTTCCGGCACCCGCGGTGAGCACGTCGTTATCGGCACCGCCGTCGATCGTTGTTGGCGTGGTGACGGAGTGCGTCACCGCGACGATATCGGAGCCGGCGTACACGCGGGCGTAGATTTGCGCGACACTCGCCAGATTGAAATAGACCGGGCTGAAATTGTTGATAAACGACGCCGTGATTTTGAGCTGACTGCCGCTGGTATCGATGGTGACGATGTCGTTCCCGTTGGTTCCAACGATGTGCAGCGTATTGCCGACGAGCGTCGCGCCCACACCGAGCACAGTAACCTGGGCAGTTGCGACGGATGAGGTTCCGCCGTCGTTGTCGCGTACCTGCGCCTTTACGTTAAGCGTGCCGGCAGAGGCGTACGTGTGATTGACGGTGAACGATCCGCCGGATACGGACTGAGTTTCGTCGAAGATGCCGTCGCCATCCCAATCGATATCGACCTGATGAGTATCGAGGGTGCCGGGATCGCTGTAGGTGCCAGCGAGCGTTGCCGGCTGGTTGGCGTCAACAGCGGCTGTAATGGTCAGCGAATCGATCGTTGGCGCGACGTTGTCTACGGTGAGCCCGAGAGTGTTGGCAGAGAAGGTACCATCTTCGTCCGTCGCAGTGGCGGTAATTGTGTAACTCGCGTCGCCATCGGCGTAGGTGTGTGAAACACTGGCCGGATTGCCCGATACGACTTCGGTGGTGTCTCCC
>DASZZA010000018.1:0-3681 GCA_035545135.1 Lacipirellulaceae bacterium
CTTTTTTTGGGTGAAGCATCACCGTAGGCAAGCCCGACTATTGCTAGCCGAGCGCGCCCTGAAGATTCTTCGCGGACTCGTCGAAGCTGTCTGCCGTAGCGTGCGCCATCGATTGCACAGCCCCGATGCAAGCCGCCACAATAAGTGCGAGCATTACCGCGTATTCCACCGCCGTTGGTCCGTCTTCCTCGCGCAGCAGTTTTTTCAAGAATGTAATCATGGCATAGGCCCTCGCACCGAGGGAGAACGCCACGCAAAGTGCCGCACCTGGATGCAGCGCTGAGCGCTCGGTGTCCTCGCTAAAAGCCTAGCTTATGCGGGGCGAAACGCAACTCGCCCGATCGAGCTGATGCGCGATTGTAACGGGTATGCGGCCTATAGCGGATGAAGGATGAGAGATGAACGATGAGAAATGAAAGATTAGAGATGAGCGCGCAACGCCGCCATCTCTCGACCATCGTCTTTCACCCCTCGTCCCGCTTCAGCGGCTACGCCTGAAATGAGCTGCCGCAGCCGCAGGTTTTGACGGCGTTGGGATTGTCGAACTTGAAGCCGCGGGCTTCCAGACCGTCATAGAAGTCGATGGTGGTGCCATCGAGATAAAGAGCGCTCTTCTTATCTACGACGACCGGCACGCCGTGGTATTCGTACTTGGAATCGGTCTTTTCGTCGTAGCTTTTGTCGAAGCCGAGCGCGTAAGAGAATCCGCTACAACCGCCGCCGGTTACGCCGACACGGAGCAGCATTTCGGGTTCGATCTTCTGATCGGCGATGATGCGCTTGACTTCGTTAGCAGCTTTTTCGGTAAGGACGATTCCCATGGATACTCTCCGCAATTGTGATCAGTCGTTCGTGTTCGATTTGAGTTATTTTATCGGCTCGTGCAATTATAGTCATCGGCGAAGCGGCGGCAATCCACCGAGCTTTTTCCAGCCCGCTGTCGATTGGCAGTCCGTAGCGCTAGCAAGGATGTCGCTTCAAATGGCCCTTGCCGGCGGTGTGGGCACTAGGCCTAGCTTGCGCAATCGGCGGACGGCCTCGACGACGCGCTCGATAGCGAAATCCACGTCGGCCGCGGTATTGAACCGGCCCAACCCGAACCGCAGGCTGCTGCGAGCCGCGTCGTCGCTCAAGCCCAGTGCCCGCAAGACGTGGCTCGGTTCGGAATCGGTCGAAGTGCATGCGGCTCCGCTGCTGACGGCCAAATTGCCCATTGCCAAGAGCAACGCCTCGCCATCGACATTGCTGAACGACACATTAAGATTGCCAGGCAGGCGAAGAGGCAAGCCATCGGCTGTGTGTTCTGCGAGCGCTGGGCCGCAAAGGAGTACGTCGGTGAGTCGGTCGAACAGCGCCGTAGCCAAGTTGTTTCGCAGTGTGGCGAGCCGCTGCGTCTCGTTCGGCAGCTCGTCGAGACATAATTGCAGAGCCGCGGCGAAGCCGATGATGCCCGGTACATTCAGCGTGCCGCTGCGCCGGCCTTCCTGCTGGCCACCGCCGGCGATCTGTGGTTCGAGTCTCACGATCGGATCGCGCCGGCGGATGTAAAGCGCGCCGATTCCCTTCGGGCCGTAAACCTTGTGGGCAGTAAAACTCATCAGGTCGACGTCGAGCGTGCGAACATCGACGGGTATTTTCCCGACCGCCTGAGTGGCGTCGCAATGCAAAAGCACGCCGCGCGATTTGCACGCGGCCGCAATGTCGGCGAGCGGTTGAATGACGCCGATCTCGTTGTTGGCAAGCATGACCGATACGAGGCACGTGTCGTCGCGAATGGCGTCGGTCACCCTTTGCGGATCGAGCCAACCGGCGCGCGGACTGTCGTGTTGTTCCACGTCGAGGAGTGTTACGTCGTAGCCACGGCGGACGAGCCGCGCTAGAGGATCGAGCACTGCCTTATGCTCGGTGGCAATGCTCACGATGTGGTTGCCGCGTCGCCGATCGCGCTCGGCAACCCCGCGGATCGCGAGATTGTTGCTCTCGGTCGCTCCGCTTGTGAACACAATCTCCTTGGCGTCCGCACCAATTGCCGTTGCGATGAATTGCCGGGCCGCATCGACCGCTTCCCGCGCTTCCTGTCCAGCAGCGTGGACACTATGCGGGTTACCGTACTTCGTGTCGAAGTACGGCAGCATCGCCTCCACGACGCGCGGATCGACACGCGTCGTGGCGTGGTTATCCATGTAGACGATTGGTTGCGGATCGGTGGGCATAAGCGCAACCGAAATTAACGCGTTAATTAGATCGGTGTGCCACCGGCTATGCCAGTGCGCATTGATGAAAGCCGATTATTGCACTGGCGGAGCCAGTCGACATGTGAAATACGCGATAGACGGGCGGTCCTAACCGAATTCTACACAATCGATCGCGCAAAATCCGTCTGCGGTTCAGCCGAATAACGCTCGCACGGCGATTTCGGACCAGCTTTCAAACTGATCGAGCCGTGTGAGAATGTCGGCGACCGGGCTGAAGCGGGCGTCGAGCACGTCGGTTTCGCGCGGACGGACGTCTGGTTTTTCGACGTCGAACAGGTGGACCATCCCCAGATGCACCTGGCCGACCGGTGTTTCGTCGTCGTTGATGAAGCCGGCTACCGTTTCCGTGTACGGCGTTTCGATGACGACTTCTTCATCCAGTTCGCGACACATGCCCTCGCGGTAGACGTGCCCGTTGTTCGAAGGGGACAGTCCTTTTTCTCGCGGACTCGAAAAAATCGTCCCCGCGTCGATCGACGAGATGTGCCCGCCGATGCCGACGCTTCGCTTGGCGTGCAGCCGGCGTTCGCCCATGCCGCTGCCGCGCTGGTATTCGAACAGGTGGGGCGTGCCGTCGTCATCGGTCCAACGGAACAGCACGTACGGGATCAATTGCTTGAAGCTGGGATCGGTTTCCATCTCGCCGCGAGCGCGGTATTGGACGTGGTCGCCGTCGACAAGTTTCGGCCAGTACCGATCGATTTCGCGCGAGAAGCCTTGGAAGTAACCGAGGTCACGGAAGACGCTGGTGGGGACGACGAGTATTTTTTCTTCAGTAACTACCGACATGGCGACTCCTTTCGGGCGTGTCCGAGGCTCCGACTTGTCGGAGGTCGCCGATGAGTCGGCGGCTTGGATAAAGCCCCATTGTTATGGATTCTTGCTTGGGTCGCCAGTGTCTTCGATGTGCAGTTTCAGCTCATCGGAATTGCCGCGAAGCTCGGGGGCGTACATCGCAGAGGCTTTGGTCGGCAGCGCGCTGAAGCGACCCGGTATTTCGGCACGCATCCGATAGCTCACGCTGTGCCGGCCACGGGCCAGGCGGTGAACGAAGAGCGAGACGCGGTCGTCGCGCAATTCCATGTAGGCGCCGAGATCGTTGCCGTTGTAGCCGCTCTGCAATTCGACCGGTTCGCAGCCGGCGGCCTTCATATCCTCGAACAGGATGTACTCGTAATCGTTCTTTGATTCGACGACGAGCTCGATTTCAATCAGGTCGCCGCTTTTGACGGCGCCCAAATCGGGGATTTCAGTCCGCTTGTACTTTTCGACGCGCTGGCCCATCGCCTGCCCGCGCCCGCCGGCAACTTCGATTGATTTGTCGACCGGAGCCAACTTGTAGTAGTGCCGCTGGACTTTTAGCTCGAGCCCGGCGTGGCGGATGGTGTCCTCGAGCGTGAAGTTGGTGAGATAGCCATCCCAATAT
>DASZZA010000019.1:0-3397 GCA_035545135.1 Lacipirellulaceae bacterium
TGGTGCATAATGTTGAACAGATTGCGGCCGACGAGGTAGACCCAATCGAGAATTTGGGGGTTGAGGCTGCCGATATCGTCGGACCAGTTCGGCACGGCGTAGCCGGCTTTGCCGAATTCGCCGACGTTGTACCACAGCACGGCATCGGAGTTGGTAATTGGCATGTGAGTCTCCAAAGGGGTCAAAGGTCAGAGGTCAGGGGTCCGGGGCCAGGGGTCAGGACTGAACTCTGAACCCTGGTCCCTGGTGCCTATTTCGCTGCGAGGAATTGTTTGATTAGCGAGTCTTGGGCTTGAAGGATTTCGGTGGCGCCCGGGTACTTGCGTGCGACGTGTTCGCTGGCCCATTGATGGGCTTTGGCGAAGGCGTCGTTTTCTACCGGCACGTAGTGAGTCTCGGGAACCGCACGTTGCGGCGGCGGCGGGCTATCGACGGCAACTGGCTGCGATTTCGTGGCGGCGTTTTGCGAGCCAGAGGGCGAAACGCCAACGATTGATTCGAGGGTTTGAAGCCGCGACTTGATCCGGCGGCCGAACAATCCGCCCGCAATGATCACCGCGGCGGCAAGTGGTCCGCTCAAACCGAGCGCACCGACGGCGTATTTGGCTAACGACACGCCTTCGTCGACGCCAGCGGGTCCACCCGTAATTTGACCGACGTGTTGTCGAACCGCGTCGACAACGGTGTGGATCGATGCGAATTGCGAGGCCAGCGACTTCAATTTCGCTTCGATCTCGGACCGTGGGGCAAACTGGTTGGCCAGTTTTGTTGCGTCGTCGATTTTCAGGTAGCGGTTTAAATCTCCCGGCTGAAGGTAGTCGCCTTTGTTCTGTTTTTTCGCATCGATGTCGCGGATGCGCTTGTCGAGCTCGGCCGTCCAGGTTTGCCAATCGAACTGGCGGCTGGGGGCTGGGGACTGGGGATGCGCCCGAAGCGTTGGAGATGGCGAGCGACCGAACACTTTGTCGCGAACGCCTTTGAGGAATTCGCGCAGCGGCTGGCCGCATGTGGCATACGTCTGACCGTCGCGTTGGCCCCAGACGACGCCGACGATCTGTCCTTTGGAATCGATCACGCCGCCGCCGCTGTCGCCGGGACGAACCGCGCCGAGGATAGTCGTCGATGGATATGTTGCTCCGTTTGCCATCGGATGGCCCGTAATGTTGCCACGAACCGAGCGGAATACGCCATTCGGGCCGAATCCGCAAGCCGTGAGGGGGCCGGTTGGATCGGTGTCGCTAACGGACAGCGGCGTGAGATTGGGTCGACGGATGGTTAGAGCTGCCAGATCATTGGCTTTATCGAGGTCGATCAGATTGGCACCGAATCGTCGGCCGTTCGAAAACGTGACAATGATTTGTGACTTCGACGTGTCGAACAGGTGTGCGCAGGTAAGCACCAGGCCAACGGCATCGTTTTGGTCAACCAGCGTGCCGCTGCCCATCGTGCCGTCGGCGACGCTGATTCGGCAGTGCGCGGTTGCGTCCACGTTCGTTGACTGTGTGTCGGATGCCGGCGAGTCGGATACCAATCGTCGCAGTTGGCGCTCGCAAGACGGACAGCCAGCGGTCGGCCGCGTGCATATCTGTTGACCGGTGTAGGGATCGGTGTAGCATTGGGCATTCGCGCCGGCAGAGGCAGACGTGATCAGCAGCAGGAAAGCGAATCGTGGAAGTCGGTATTTCATGGAAATGAATAGGTGTCGGATGTGAGGTGTCAGAAAAAGGTGTCCGGAGCCTTTTCAAGAGGGGGCTGTTGCGGATGAAAGATCGATCGATGAAAGGGTTCCTGACACCTTTGGTCCTAGGGAACGAGAGTAAACGCGTATTGGTAAAACGGGCTGCGCGCGAGGTCGGCGGGCTCGGTTAAGCGATCGGCCAGGTGTGGTACTGGATCAACGCCGCCGCCAATCCGGTCGGCCATGACGCATGCCTGGCTGCAAAACGGTGGCCGGCGATCGATCGCGTCGTCTTCAACTGTTGCCCGGACCGCCAATCGGATGAATGGCAAGTGGAGCATGGCGGCGGCCAGCACGGCGGCGTAACCGTAGTCGCAGCCGGCCAGGCGTCGCATCAATGAGGTGGAGCGAGTTCGATCGTATTCCGGCCACCGGTTTGCCGGGTTGGCGTGATAGACGTCGATGCGGCTGGGAAACTTTTTGACCTGGCTTTCGAGCGTAATGGCGCGACCGCCGTGCCATTCGCGAACTTCCACGCAAAACAGGTCGCCTTCCCACCAGGCGGCTTTGGCGGCATGGGAGTGCGTCCCGCGACCGGCGATGGAGATCAAGCTACGACGGCGAAACAGCAACAGATCACCATCGGAGATGCGTTGTCGGGCTTGAGCCAGCGGCATGAAACGTGTTTGGTCGAGAGGTTGTAACATGTGGTCGCAATTAATTCGTGTGATTTGGCGAAGTTTCTGTTGAGCGGCGGCACGGCGGGCGCCCCACCCTGCCGGCGAGAGCAACAAAAAAAGCCCGAGGCCGGACGCGATCGTCCGACCTCGGGCTCTTTGGATACGTGGCCAAAGTGCGGGGTCGTGAGACCCACGCACGGCTTGGCGTCGCTCCGCTGGATACCGTTCAGCGTTGGAGAGAGCCTAGCACAAGTGGTGGCCCAATTTCAACAAAAATCCTTCCATGGAAAATGAATTGGAGAAAACTTTATTCGGGATCATGCGAGCGACTTTTCCGCGAACGCGAATGGATGCGCATGCTCTTGAGAAGCGGACCGAGACGACCACGATACCCTCGTCCCGACCCTCTCCCAGTGGAGAGGGTTTCAAGATGCGACGGGTTAGGCCGCGGCAAGGAGAAGCCCTGTGAACAGGACTCGCGACCGACTACTCCGCTCTGTGTACCCGTCGTAAACGACGGGCCTATCAAAGAACAACAAGGACCGTGAACGGCCCTGATAAGACGCGAAACGAGCAGCTGAAAATGCTGCCCTCACCCCAACCCTCTCCCGCAGGGAGAGGGGGAAAGCGGTGCGGGAGACATGAGCTTAGTAGGTCGCGATTGAAGGCGGTGCTGATTGAGCGCTAGTTTGTTGGCAAGGCGCAAGTTGCGAACGGTCGGCGACGTACGGTGCCAAGCTAGTTGATGCGCCTGGCTGATTTAGCGAGTACATTGAATTCTGTGTTGGGCCGTTGAGCGGCAGGAGTTGACTGTGGATTTCCGAGTGGCGCGGTTGCCATGCTGCTCCGGTTGCATTGTCGACAATGAGGCCCGGTACACCACCGATGACGATGTTACCGATAATCCACGGATTTACCGTGGAACGAATCGGCACTTCCGTGGGCGCATAGCCGGGAGCTTCGAAAGTGGCAGTATAACGAGCCGGCAGGAAGTAATGGCGGTTGCGTTTCAGCGATACGACGCCGGGGGTCGTAAGCG
>DASZZA010000020.1:0-5488 GCA_035545135.1 Lacipirellulaceae bacterium
GACGGGAACGTCACGATGAAGCGGGTCCGCGCCCGGTGATGGTCGAGCAGGTAGCGGGCATAGGCGAGCTCCACCCGCTGAATTCCCGTGGGCGTAGCCAGCGCCGAACGCAGCACCAGCTGCGTCAGGTCAAACAGGATCAGCCCCCGATCGTCAAACATCACGGATTCCAAGTAGGCGGCGCCAAGCAGTCTGAATGGTGCGAGACCAGTAGACTGCGAACCGCGTCGCGGTAAACAAACCCCGGCGGCAGGGTTGCCTGCCCGAGCCCCGCCGGATTTCGAGCGGCGGACGGCAATTTTACCCCCGATGCCAACGATCCATATACCCGGCTTATTGGGCAAAACAGACGATATTGAAGGCCCCTATCCGGGGCGCATGACCGAGAGGGCCTTCATGGCGTTGGGGGCCATCACCCGCGCGTAGAGTTCTTCGATGCGTTTCTGGTAAGCCTCGGCTGAAAACAGGTCGGCTCTTTTCTTCCCACGTTCGGACAAGTCGGCCCGTAAGGCGGGGTTGGCATCGAGGGCGGCAATTCCCTCGGCAATTGACCGGGTGTCATAGGGGTCGACCAGCAACGCCCCGTCGGCGGCGACTTCCTTCAGGGCGCCGCTCGAGGCGGTCAGGACCGGGGTGCCGAGCTTCATCGCTTCCAGCACCGGGAGGCCGAAGCCTTCGTACAGGGAAGGGAACAGCACGGCTTTCGCACCGCGGATCAGGCTCACCAGCAGCGGAAACGGCGCGTAGTCCACGTGGAAGATCTTCCTGCGCCGGAAGGTAAGCGAGCCAACCTGTTCGAGGTAAGAGGTTGCATCGTCGTTGAGCAGGCGGGTTTCCTGCTCGGATTTCCAGGCCATTTTGCCCACCAGCAGCAACGGCGTTTCGATCTTCGATCCGAGATAGCCTTCGATCAGCCGGCCCACATTCTTTTTCGGCTCGATGGCACCGAAAAACAGCATGTATTCCTTGTAGCCGACGTTGAAAGTTCCTTCGACTTCGCGTTTGACCACGTCATCGGGTTTGCCGGCATATTTCTGGGGGATCTCGACTGCCTGATAGGTATTGGTGACGTTCTCTTCCTTGACTCCCAGCAGGTTGACGATATCGCGCTTGGAAGTTTCCGAGACGGTGACGATGTGATCGGCGCGTTGGCCCAGCACCCTGACCAGGTTGAAGTAGCGCCGCTTGTTGTCGAGCGTGGTGTAGGGCAGGCGCAGCGGCACCAGGTCATGCAGGGTGTAGATATTGCGGGCCCCGGGCATGTAGACCGGCAGCGGGTAAGTCCAATGGGCCAGGTCCACGGCGTGGTGCTGGAGGCGCACCGGCATGCGCATCGCGTAGAGGAACGAGGTCATGTAGAAATGACGCTCGGCGCGGCCGAACACATCCGGGTAATTCCAGATCTTGTCGAAATAAGGCAGGCGCGACTTGAAGGTGTCGGCGATCACCTGTCCGGTGATCGGCACCTCGCGGGCAGTGACGCCGGAGCCGATGCGTGCCGCCTCCATGCTGTAACGGATCCACTCGAGCAGCTTGAGCGGCTTGCCGACGTTGGCGTCGAAGAACGCGATCTCGCGCATCAACTTGTTGGACCCCGGCGCTGCACGGACGTTGTACAGCACATCGACGTGATAGCCGAGATCGCGGGCGCAGAAAGTGAGATTGCGCGCATAGGTAGCCACACCGGTGCCGGCTTCGAGGCCGAGGTTGAAGCCGTCAATCAGGACGCGTTTTTTTTCCATTCTTTAGATCGTGCAATTGTTGATTTAGGCGGCTGCAAGCGGAGGCTCTCACCATGGCGCCCGTTGACCGATCGTAGTTTAATACCCTGCACGGCATTGCCGGAGAATAAACATGAGTTTTGCCACGTCCATTTTGCTCCGCCGGTTGGCGACGATCATTGCAGTTTCCGCACCCATTGTCGCGCATGCCGCGGAGGCTCCGGCAGGGTGGGAACTGGCATACGACTTTGCCGTCCAGGATGTTTGCGTTGACCACAACGATCGTCCGCTGGTTGGCATCAGCCCTGCCGATGGAACGGGGAAGTGTCCTTCACACCGCAACTTGCGGATCGGCGAGAAATTGCCCTATCACAAGCAGGATTGGCCCTCGAAAGAGCAGGCCGCAGCGCATCCGCATGGGTACCAGCGGCAGGATGATTATCCATGGTCAACTAGACTGTTCGGGACTGTCGTCATCCAGGAGAGAATCAATCTGGGTAAAGACGCCGATGAAGAGAGCGAGGGCGGCGGTCTCGAGATATTTTCCGATCGAACCTTCGCTTCAGGCCTGACGGAGGCGCACGCCGGTATCAAGTACTTTTATGGTCCGCGATGCGGATCGTCCGATTGGCGCGACAAGATTGCAGATTCATGGGTTTTCGTCGGCCGGGATTTTCAGCTGGATCGATCCGGCTCTCTGGTCTCGCGTATCACGCGCAACCTTGAGCAATGCCCCGACCGGTTGTCGCACTCCTATACGGCGTGGTTCACGCGACCAGCGTCGTTTGTGGTCGGATCTGGCGGGAATCAACACCAGGCAACATTCGTCACACTTATTTCAAATCACTTCGGCGGACGAAGCATTGACAAGGCAGGCGATTTGGAACGGTTCTATTTCACCCGCGAACTCGGCCTCGTGCGGTGGGAACGCTGGGAAAGCCTTGGGCGTCGCGGCGAGCAGGGCGTTGACCGGCCGAAGATGGCTCAGGACCTCGCGAGTTCTGGGAGATGTGCTCCCATTGAAGGAGCCCCGGCTAAAGACGGCAATTGGGTCATGACGCGGTGTCGCCATTGGACCAACATTGTTCCACCAGAGAATGCCGAGGGCGATCCGGCAAATACCTGGGTGAATCACCTGATGAGTGTGCCTGAGACCCGGGATTTGGTCGCCCCGCGCTAGGACGCATCGCCTGCAGGCTCACGGTTGAACCAGCTCAAGTCACCACGGCTGCAGACGCGGTTGACGAATGGCTTGGCTCCCGGAATGGAGTCGAGCAGATTTTCGCTTTGGCGTATGGTCAGGTCCTTATATCGGTCCTTTACCGCCTTGTTCTTCTGTGTAAAAGCCCGATCGAAAACAGCGTCAATGACCTCGCCGGTTGCCTGCGGATCTAGTGTGGGCAGCCCGATGTTCTCGCAGATGCGCTGAACCGCAGTGGCGGTATCAAAGCCAACCTCGTTATAGAACAAGTGCAACGCGCCACGCACCGAACCCCACCGACGGCATATTTCAAGTTGGCGGCCAATGTCGGTGTAGGTGTCCTCCAGCCTGTGGAACTCCGAGAAAGCGTGCTGCCCGTTCTTGCGCGCCTTTTCGCCGGCATCGATCAGCGAAAGCGCAACCTCGCGCAGGTCCCGATAGTTGACGTGCAACCGCACGTTGCCGCGCTCGATTTCCTGCGCAACGGCTTTTCTTACCTGAGCGGAGCCGCCTTCATGCAGCTTGACGGCGATGATTTCCTTGGAGCCAACTTCCGACGAAAGACGTCCGATGGTCTCCAGGGTTACCGGTTCCAGGAAATTGATCCTGCGTCCCGGTGCAACGACGCCGTCAGGCAGGCGGCGTTGTGGGAAACCGGATTTCTCGAGTATCGCTTTGCATAGTTCAAATGCCAGCGTACTGCCGGACTTCGTCATGCCATAGCTCAGGACGATCATTTCGTCTTTCCTGCTTTTGAGACCATGTTCCCGCCAGGAAGGCGGCCGTGAGCACGTCGGTTCTTCCCAGGTTGAATGATGCGGAACCAGGAATAGTCGCGCTGTTTGCAGACCTTGTTCACGAATCTGCGCCCGTCGGGGATTTCCGACAGCAGACGATCCGCTTCTTCTGGAGAAAGGTCTTGCTTGTAGCGGTCTTTGATACCCTTGTTCTTCTGCGTGAATGTGTCTTTGAATACCCGCGCGACAACGCGCTGGATCTGTTCGGGGTCGAGAGCAGGGAAGCCAAAATCCGCAGCCATCCGGGTCACCGTCGCTTCGGGGTCGAAAGCGACATCGTTGTAATAGAGGTGCAGTGCACCCTTGACGGCGCCCCAGCGGCGGCATTTGGTCAACTGCCGTCCCACTTCCGCGGCGGCATCGGACAACGTGGCAAATTCCGCGAACGCTGCCCAATTGTTCTCACGGGCTGTTTTGCCCGCATCGAGCAAAGACAGCGCAATTTCCCGTGGGTCTCGGAAATTTACGTGCAAACGCATCTTGCCGTTTTCGATGGCCTGCCGGATGAACATGCGCTCGGGTGGCCGCAGGTTGGTGTGGGTCTTGATCGCGATAATCTCGTCGTCTTTGACCTCGTTCAGCACGCGTTCCAGCCAAGGCAAGGTGACCATCGCCGCGAAGTTCACGCTTTCTTCCGGCGCGCGGATGGTTTCGGGGAGCAATCGCTGTGAATAGCCCGCCTCGGTCAGCAGGGATTTGCACAGTTCGAAAGCGAGCGTGCTGCCGGATTTGGTCAGGCCGTAGCTGATGACAACCACAACGCGTCTCCTAGAATTTCTTGTAGCCGAGCTGCTTGTTGATCGCCGTGCCCGCGGCTTCGGCGATCAAGGTTTCGTCACTGACGCCAACGAAAGCTGCGAGCTGCCGGGCAAAAGCTTCGGGTTGCTGGATGACCGACTCAAAAGACACCAGCGCGGCGGGCGCGTCGATCTCCTTGAGTACATCTACAACCTTCTGCGTGGCATTCAGCGCGACCTGCAGAAGCTTGATCGCATTGTCATTGACTTCATCGCCGCTGCGGTCGGCAGACGACCTGGACACCGACAACGGATTGCGGAACACGGCGACAAAATGCGGGTTCTGCAAATGCGGCAGCAGGTCGCGGATGTAATACACGGCTCCCGGCAGTTTCCATCCCCAGACATCGTGTTCCGCATTGCGCTTCTGCACGGTTGCGAGCTTTTCCTCCAGCGGAACTTCGCGACGGAAGGCTGGATCCTCGTGCTGATGACCGAGACGATCGCCCATCATGACGCCGAGCTTGCGCAGCGTGGCGGATACCATCGATGTGCCGCCACGGGGCGCACCGAGGACGACGATCGTACGTTTCGGCTTGTGGATAGGGGGGCGCAGCACGTAGAAGACGTCTTGAGCCATGGGAGCGTAATGGGTGGTCGATGGGTGGTTGTAAGGCTCGATCAGCCATCCGGTCGTGGCTGCGCATGCTTGCGCCACTCGGTGCCGGATTTCACGTCGAAGCTGTCAACGTAGCGGCCCTGTTCGAGCAATATGGCCGTGTCACAGAATTGTTTGATGTTGTTTGGCTGGTGCGAGACCATCAGCATTGCGCGATCGTGCCGTTTTTCTTCCAGTTCTTCGCGGCATTTGCGGCGAAATCGCTTGTCGCCGACGGCGACGACTTCATCGATCAGGTAGCAGTCGAACTCAACGCCGAGTGACACACCAAAAGACAGCTTGGCGCGCATGCCGGAGGAATAAGTATTCACCGGGTCCTGCAGCCGGCGACCCAGTTCGGAAAAATCCTCAAC
>DASZZA010000021.1:0-2189 GCA_035545135.1 Lacipirellulaceae bacterium
GGTGCCGCACAAACCCGTAGCCGACATGCTCTATGGCGGCTTCTCGCCCGCGGTCTCAGGCATGCTGGCGAGCGCCGGCTGGGGCTGGCACATCGAAACCGCGGTTCATCTCCTGCGCATGATTGTCGGCGGCGTGTTCGACCGCCGTCCCCGGCTGCAGGTCGTCATCGGCCATATGGGCGAAGCGATTCCGTTCATGCTGCCGAGGCTCAACCGCAATCTGACGCCCGAGCTGACAAAGCTGACGCGTCCGCTGGCCGACTACTTGCGGCACAACGTTCATTACACGTTCGGCGGATTCAACTTCACGCCGACCTTCCTCAATCTGCTGCTCGAAGTCGGCGCCGACCGGATCATGTTCTCGGTCGACTACCCCTACGGCTCGATGGAGGAGGCGATGAGCTTCCTGCGGCATCTTCCGGTGCCGAACGACGATCGCGAGCGCATCGCGCACGGCAACGCCGAGGTCCTGTTCAAGCTCTGATCGCGGCACCGTGCGCGACGTTATCAAGGTCGCGAAAGCCGAGCGTAATAGCCACGACTGGTCGACGCTCCAAGCGACGGATCCGCGGTGATGGGACGCGTGAACTCAGGCAAGACCCACTCATCCACGATTTCATAACCAAGACTATCTAGCGATCGCAGGAACTCGGCTCGGTCGCGAATTTGATACGGCACTTCGGCCCCAGCGATCCTTACGAGCGTTACGACCGTTCGGCCATCACGCGTCGCCACTTTATTTAGAAGGAGATGCCTGGGCCTTGCCGGTAGCTGCCGCATCAATTCAGGAAATGGAATGTCCAAAAATTGAAGAAGTCCGCTGCAAAGCATGAGATCGATCAACGGCGCGTCTTTTGGCTTTTCGATGAAGGAAAGCCTCTCAAGCCCCTCGCGAGCTGCACGCTGCCGGCCGGCACGCACCATCGCCGGTGTGTCATAGACGATCCAGTTCACCTGTCGGTCATCAAGGCGAAGGTGCTCGCGAAAAGCTCGGTACTTGACCCCGACGTGTCCGCCTGCATCGAGGATCGTCGTAACGCTTGGCAGCAGGCGCTCCAACCATTGCAGCACCGGTGCATCCGAAGGGAGGATCGTGCTGAAATGTTCAACGCATTCGTCAACTATTTCCTGGTTGTTATATCCGGCCAAGAGGCCTGGAGACACCGCCGCGATTGCCTCCTCATAGGTGGAGAAAACGCCGCGCAATAACTCAGGCGGTTCATTACCTAATGAAAGCGCTTTCCGCATTGCAGCACGGACAGTTCCGGCAATGCCGTAGCGTTTGGTGGCGGCGCTCAATCGATTTAGCATGGAATCACGATAACGATGCTGAATCTCATCTCAAGGTTATCGCAAGAACATGGTCAATCTCTGGATGTCCTGGCGGAGACTATTTGCTATGCTGCAGTAGTTTGCAGCGTCAGCGTGGGGGTGCGTTTATGCTCCAGCAGGATAATATGCCATTGATCAGTTTGGACTGGCCTAATTTTTCCCCTTGGGCAGTCAAACCCGTCAGTCACCGCATTTCAGATCACCCGTTGCTTCAGATCGATCAACTTATCGAACTGGGCCAACGCCTCGAGCAACAGGGCCGTACGCGAACGCATAGCAGCAAGGCCACCGCGGACACTCCATTTAACGAAGCGCCGAGCCTGCATCCCAACAAGGTCTCGACCAGGCAAACTATCGAGCATATCCGAGAAGCGAACGCCTGGTTCTCGTTGCTCAACATCCAAACCGACCCCCAGTATCGCCAACTTGTGGCCGATGTCCTCGACAGCATCCAGCCCTTCGTCGAAGCGAAGGACCCCGGCATGTGTTACCGGGCGGGCTGGATTTTCGTCAGTTCGCCGAAGACTGTCACTCCGTTTCATTTCGACAAGGAGCACAATTTCCTCCTGCAGATTCACGGGCGAAAGACGGTTTACGTGTGGGACCCGAATGATTTGGTCGTCGCAGACGACCGGGCCCGCGATCGCTTTCATGCGTCAGGCCAGAGAGACCTAATCGTTTGGGACGAGGCGTTCCGGAAACGCGCCCATCGTTTTGAGATCGGGCCCGGCGAGGGCGCTTACATGCCCTCTACCAGCCCGCATCTGGTTGAGGTCGGTGACGAACCGTCGGTAACGGTAAGCTTTACCTATTATACCGCTAACACACGTCGAGACGCCTTGCTGCGCAAGGCCCGT
>DASZZA010000022.1:0-11332 GCA_035545135.1 Lacipirellulaceae bacterium
ACACGTTTGGTAGCCCGCGTCGACAAAGTGCTTCCCGGCGAGTCAATCTCCCCATCCGCTTCCCAAGTCCGAAGTGCAACTTTAGTCGTCACGCACCTCGATTACGCTTCTTTGAAGCCGCCCGTAAAGGACGTAAACACCCGGCAAGAAATCAAAGTCCAGTCCGACGAGCCCGACCAAACCGGACCGATTGAATTTTAACCACCAACAACGATTTAGCATCGGCGGCCACCAGAACTTATCCCATATCTGACATCTGACATCGAACATCTGACCCCTAACATCCTGCATCCCGCATCCTCCATCCTCTTTCCATGATCGAGCTCCGCAACTTCACCAAGGTCTATGGCGAATTCGTTGCCGTGTCGAACTTGAACCTCAAGATCGGCGCCGGCGAAATGTTCGGCTTCATCGGGCCCAACGGCGCCGGCAAAAGCACGACCATCCGCTTCCTGGCAACCCTGTTGCGCGCCACCGCCGGCGAAGGCATCGTCAACGGCCACAGCGTCACGCACGATCCAATCGGTGTCCGCAAAAGCGTCGGCTACATGCCCGATAATTTCGGTGTGTACGACGGCATGAAAGTCTGGGAGTTTCTGGACTTCTTCGCCGTCGCTTACCAGATTCCGCGAAGCCGCCGCAAAGCTGTCATCGGCGACGTGCTCGAACTGCTCGATCTAACTCACAAGCGCGACGACTTCGTCAACGGCCTCTCCCGCGGCATGAAACAGCGGCTGTGTCTGGCCAAAACGCTCGTCCACGACCCGCCCGTACTCATCCTCGACGAACCCGCCAGCGGCCTCGATCCCCGCGCGCGGCTCGAAGTGAAAGCGCTCCTCAAAGAGCTCCGCGCCATGGGCAAAACGATCCTCATCTCCAGCCACATCCTCACCGAGTTAGCCGACTGCTGCACGTCAATCGGCATCATCGAGCGCGGCCAACTTCTCCTCCACGGCTCGATCGAAAACGTCTACCGCCAGATCCAACGCAACCGCAGCATCGAAGTCCGCTTCGCCGGCAACCCGGACGCTGGCGTCAGCCTCATCCACAGCGACCCCAAAGTCCGCGACGTCCACCTCAACACCCGCAGTTGCACCCTCGAACTCGACGGCGACGACGCGGACGTCCAGCGCCTCCTCCGCCAACTGGTCGCCGCCAACTGCGGTCTGGTGAGCTTCGCCGAAAAAGAACCCACCCTCGAAGACGTGTTCATGATGGTCACCAAAGGTTTGGTGACGTAGCCTTCCGGTAGGCGGCTATGCTATCGCACATTTTTCGATGTGCCGTATAATAGTTCTGTGAGTACTGCCGTAAATAGCCGGCGCGAGATCGCCGAACGAATGCAGCAATTGAAGACGTATTTATGACGGTCACAAGCGGATTCGTGACATAAACAACCACGTCATCCGGCATCTAGTCCGGCGGAAGTTGAAAGTGTCCCGCGACTACGCCGGGAACTGTGATATCTTCGTCGAGCTTTTCCCAGCGAAGGGCGTAACCATTGAGTTCAAGACAAACTTCTTGCAATTCGTGGTCCGGGGCATCTCTAAGAATCTTAAACCTGTCGGCTGGAAACCCAAATATCCGCCCATCAACCAATTCTATATACACGGTTCGTCCCTCTACCCAACTGCGTACAGCCATCGGCTCAGTTTCAACTGCAGCGTCACGAGCGATGGTGCTCATTGTATTTTTCCTTCAAGAATTCTTGATGTTCGTATACCAATCGCTCGATGGCCTTTACAACGTGGGCCGCTAAACCGCGATTCTTTGCAAGCGTAATTGGATCAAGCCAGAACTTGCATTCGCCGTCCGATGTACGCACATGAATATGCGGAAGTTCATTTCGTTCGTCCGAATAAAAATGAAACCGATAAGGACCGACACGCAAAATGGTAGGCATTTAAGTGTTGGCCCCGTTCCATCACAATCTATCGAATAACTTTAACCAACGATTTATTGGTTGAACAACAGTTTTGAAATGTGCCTACCCCAACAACAGCGGCGCATCCGCATCGCCGCTCTTCTCCCACTGGCGCCGCACCTCCCCCAATCCATATACACACAGGTCGAACTGCTCGCTTAGCCGCTTGAGCACGTCTGGTGCCGGCGCTTCTTTTTCGACCGGAATGGTGCTCGCGATCCAATACGCCCGCTTCCCTTGCTGTTGATAATCGATCAGCGCATCCTTGCTGCCGCGGCGTAACCGATCGACCACCTCCGGATAGACGCCCGTCCAAAAAAGCGTGAAGTCGCCGATATGGCGATGCACCTGCTGCCGCGCCGGCCCCTCGCGATGTTGAGCCTCGGCCAGCATGTCGGCCACAGCCACCAGCCGCTGCCCGCGCACCGATCGCACCGCGTACAGCTCGTCCGAGCGCACAAACCGCACTAACAGCTCGGCGATGTAATCCACCAGTGGCGGATCCGCGATGCCGAGCCGCGATTGGAAGGCAAACTCCGTCAGACCGCTAAAGAATCGTCGAATGACCGACAGGCGAGCATCTTGATGCATGCGCTAGTCCCTCCTCTCCGCAGGCGCTCGCGAGGAAGGACCCAATCCTGCAGTCGCCGCACGGGGCGTCGGCGGCAGGCCGCGGGAATCGAAAATACGACCTGCCAACTCAATTTTACGTTGAGAATCGAAAGCTGGTCAAATTTCTGACGCCGCCTATTTCACCTCTTCCATTATCGGCATCTACTGCTAAGTGCGTGCATTAAAACTAGCTCTCCCTCTGGGAGAGGGCTGGGGCGAGGCTGCCTTTTGCTGGCGCAATCACCGCCATAAGCGAGCCGCGAATCTGGGCCAGCCGTTCATCCCCCCGTGGCTTTTGGCCATCCCGCTCCGCAACGTAGAACACATCCACCACCTGATCGAGATACGTGCCGATCTTGGCAAACCGAATGACCAATCCGGCGTCGTGCAGCGCGCGCGCCAACCGATAGAGAAGCCCTCGATGGTCAACGGTAAACACTTCCACCACTGCGCAGTCGCCCGAGATCTCGTTGTTGATGCGCACCTCGTTGGGAAGATTCGTCAGCACAGCTCCCGCGGCCTGTTGTTCTCGACCTAGAATCTTTGGGAACCGCGGTATCTCATCCGAATCAATCGACTTCACCATCGCATCACAGATCGCAGCCAGCCGCTCGGACGACGGCTCGCCGGGCGATTCGGGCTCCGAAGCCACGTATCGCATGAGCAACAAATCATTCGCGAGCACGTTGGTTTCAGCAGCGAGAATTTGCATATTCTTGCTTGTCAGGGCACCCGCCATGCTGGAGAATATTGCCCGGCCCGAGCCTTCGTCGATCCCCGCAATGAACTCGACCGTCTCCGTGTCTTTCAAATAATTCGCCCAGGCCAATCCGGCTCGCGGCGCCAAGTGCCGCAACCGACGAAGCGATTCGACGACAGCTTCCGGAGAGCGCTTCGCGAAAAAGCTCTCCGGCAGTGCCGCCAGCTGCCGTTCGAACCACGCGTCGCTCCGCTCTGCCGTGCTGAGCAATTGCCACACCGCGGTCCGCTGGGTGTCTCTCGTCAATGGCACCGCAGCGTCGGCCGACTCAAACTTTTGCAACGCGCCAAGATACAAGTCTGTCAGCACCTCGACCTTCCAACTACTCAATACGTCCGGGCCAACGCCGGCCAAATCGGCGCACGTCACCAAAAACAACATCTCGAGCCGCGATTTCGTGCCAACCTCTTCGGCAAATCGCTCCACCAGCTGCGGCTGTGTCGTGTCAAAGCGGAGCGCAACGTGCGACATCCGCAGATGATTGTGGACCAGAAACTCCAGCGTCGCCGCCTGCTCGTTCGGCAACCCAAGCCGTTGCGCAGTACTCTGTGCGATTCGCCGTCCAACCTCGCTGTGGTCCTCTTCAAACCCCTTGCCCAAATCGTGGAGCAGTAGCGCCAAATGCAAGGTGGTTTTGTCTGTGAAGTTTCGATAGACCTCGCCCAAAATATCCTGTCGCTCGCCAAACTTGGACGCCTCTTCGACCGTCCGAATGCAGTGCTCATCGACCGTGTACTTGTGATACTGATTGAACTGCAACAAGCTTCGCGCGTGGTGAAATTCAGGAATGATTTTCTCCAGCACGCCCATGTCGTGAAGCCGCCGCAGCAATTCACCGAGACGCACGGGATTTGCCAAAATCTTTAAAAACAGCTCCACGACCGCTGCCTTCGGCTCGTTCGAATATTGCGGAGCGGTCCGGTACACGTAGTGCCATGTGTCCTGCGAGATGCGCTTCCCTTCACACCGCGCCAAATCGACCAGCTTCAGCACTTCCTCCGGATGCTGCGCCAATCGAGCCGTGGCCCGTGGTGTCGCGCTGACTTCGTGCCGGCTGATTTGGTAATCGTCTTCCGTTTTCCGCCCCAGCATCGGCTGCAGCATGCGACTCACCTTGGATGTCGGTTGCATCAATTCACTGAGGCGATGCGCCATCCGCCAAACGTGCGACGTATGATGGAAATAATCCCGCATGAACTGCTCGACCGGCAGCATGCCGTCACGCCCTGCATACTTGAAATACTCGGCCAACCGCAGCTGCTCCGCCCGGCTCAGCGCATCGCACGTTTCGTTGGCATGAAAGTGCATCTCGTTTCGCACGCGCAACAAAAAGTTCTGCGCCGATATCAATCGCCGGTGATCGAACTTCGACACAACGCCCATGTCGTGCAGCCGGTCGGGATCCGCCACGCCTGCCTTCAAGTACCACAGCCACCGCAACAAATGGATATCCCGCAAGCCGCCACGCGACCGCTTCACGTTGGGCTCCAGCAAGTATACCGTCTCGCCGTATTCAAGCCGCTCCTTGCGCCGCTCGAGTATAAAGTCTCGCGCTAATACCGGGCCGCGCTTCTGGATGAGCGCTCGCATCATCTCGCTGTAGCCGTTGTAGACGTCGCTGCTTCCCAATAAGAGCCGCGACTCGATGAGCGACGTACCAATCTGCGCATCGGTGCGAGCCAGGCGTACCGTGTCGGTAGCCGTCCGCACGCTGTGACCCAAGTGTTGATAGACGTCGCAAATATCCTGTAGCAAACGGGAAGCAAGCTGACTGATAAGCGCGTCGCGCTTACCGCTGTACAGTATCATCAGATCCACGTCGGAGAACGGCGCCTGCTGCCGGCGTCCATAACCGCCGTGAGCGACCAATGAGACCCGCTCGCGCAGTTGTGCCGCATCACTCGGCGGCAGCTCGCTCAAGTACGCGTCGTAAATTCGGCTGATCGCCGTATCGACGAGCGACGTATACCGCGCACACACGCGGGCACCTTCCAATCCCCGGTCGTGTTGAGCGCGCAGCTCCTGCCGCCCTTCCACCAGAGTCTGGCGAACTTCGCGCACAATGGACCGTAATCGATCTCCCGCAGCCATGAGCAAATCAGAAGGAACACAAATAACGATGAGGTCGTGCTGAGGTTGGCCTACCGAAACCGTTGCCGTTGGCTTGCGGTTTCGACGGTCAACATCAATTATAGCGCGTCGGCCCCCGTTTCGCCGGTTCGAATACGCACCACGTCGTCGAGCGAAGACACAAAAATCTTGCCATCGCCGATCTGACCGGTATGGGCCGCTTTAACGATCGTGGCGAGTGCCGCCGGAAGTTTATCCTCATCCATCACCACCTCGATTTTCACCTTTGGCACAAAATCCACCGTGTACTCCGTTCCACGATACATTTCCGTGTGACCCTTTTGCCGACCGAAGCCTCGTACTTCGGTGATCGTCATCCCATTGATACCTTGCTCAGTGAGGGCGTTCTTTACGTCCTCGAGTTTAAAGTGCCGAACGATGGCTTCGATCTTTTTCATATCCGCAACTCCCAATTGCGTGTTTTGCTTCGCTCGCTAGATTACGGTTCATTTGCCGAATCGTAAAGATGAAGCGGTTATTTTCGTTTCGACGTTCGCATCATACCGAGAGCTTTCTCAAGGGCTGCTACCCATTTTTTCCTGTGCCCTCTACTCCGCCTCCCTGTGCCCCGCCCCATGCTCCCACAACACATCCGGCACGCGGTTCGCCTGATTCACCGCACGGGCCGCGACAAACAGGAAATCGCCCAATCGGTTGATATAGCGCAGCACTTCGCCACGAACTTGTTCCAACGCAGCCAGTTCCACCAGTCGACGTTCGCATCGGCGACAAACGCATCGCGCAACGTGCAGTTCAGCAGCCCCCGGACTGCCACCCGGCAAAACAAACTCTCGCAGCGGTTGCAGCGTTGCCTCATAGCGGTCGATCGCAGTTTCCAGCTCCATAATTTCCCTGTCGCTCAATGCGTTTGATCGAACGACCCCTGCCGAATTGGCCGCCAACTCCGCGCCCAAATCAAACAGCCCATGTTGTATTCGAACCAGCTCTTGATCAATTTCCGGCAGCCCCGTCCCACTGCGCGCGATTTCCATGCGCGACACACCCAATGACGCGTTGAGCTCATCGACGCTGCCAATCGCCTCGATGCGCAAGTCATCCTTTCGCATTCGTCGGCCGCCCAGTAACGACGTCTCTCCCTGATCGCCTGTTCGAGTATAAATCTTGACCATAGCTTGGCCGGATTGGCGCGGTTTCGTCGATTCAGCAATAGAGGTCGTGCCTTTGGGTTAGTTGCAATTTAATCGTTTCCAAGGGAAAATAACAGATAACCCCGAGGACACCGCAATGAGGCGACTTTTCGTTCCCATTCTGATCGCTCTTGTTTTGCCCCTAGTTATTGCCGCCGGCCAAGCCACGGCCCAATCCACAGTCAACAATGCGTCGGATGAACTAAAATCGTCCACCGATGCCAAAGATCAATCGGCGAAAACAAGTAAGGAGCGAGCTGCGTCCAAAGACGAAGAAGGCACCGTCAAAGCGGCTGATAAGTCGTCCAAAGCCGACGTCGAAAAGAAACTAAACGATAAGTCGACCACAGCTGCCACGAAGAATACATCCTCTTCATCCGACGGAAAACCGGCCACTAAGCAAGACAAAAAACCGGCCACAAAATCCGAAGCAAAAAAGCGGAAGACGTACAAGGTCGAGCCCAAGCGCCTCAAGGTCGATATTTCGCTCGATGGCGCATTCGTCGCTCGAAAAATGGAGGAAGTGGCCCTGCATCCCAAAGTCTGGAGTGATTTTGAGATTGTCGATGTCGTCGACCACGGCGCTAAAGTTCACAAGGGCGAACAACTCATCAAATTCGACGACGAAAAAATCGAGGAATCGATTAAGGACCTGGACATCGAACAACGACTCAACGATCTCACCATCATGAAGTCGGAAGAAGACTTGCCCCGACTCGAGAAGAGCTTGAAGCTCGATTTTGAAGATGCCAACCGCTTGAATAAGAATGCAACAGAAGATTTCAAACGCTACAACGAGACCGACCGGCCCATGGCCATCAAGTTGGCCAAGTTTATGGTCAAGTACTACAACTTCATGCTCGACTACCAAAAAGACGAGTTGCACGAGCTCGAAAAGATGTACAAGGCCGACGACCTGACGGAAGAAACCGAGGAAATCGTCCTCAAGCGGCAACGCAATGAAGTCGCATTCGCCGAGTTCAATCTCGAAGAGGCCAAGGTCGAAAGCAACGAAATGATCAAGGTCCAAATACCTCGTGCCGACATCCGCATGAAGGAAGCCCTCGACCGCGCTGCCATTGCCAAGGCGCGTGCTCAGATGTCGCTCTCTCTCGACTTAGACCGTGCTCGCTACGAACTCGAACAGCGCAAGCAGCTACGCGCCAAATCGATTGACAAACGCGCCAAGCTCCTCGGCGATAAAGAACTTATGGAAATAGAGTCGCCGGCCGACGGCATCGTCTTCTACGGTCAATCCACCGACGGCCGGTGGTCGGATACGCCGTCGCTCATCAAACGTTATAAGCCGCACAACAATGTCACTCCCGACACCGTTCTGATGACGGTAGTCGAATTGCGGCCCTTGTACGTCACATCCACCTTAGGCGAGGGCCAACGGCCCGAGGTCATCGATGGCCAAAAGGTCAAAGTCACCTTACCCGCTGAAGGTAGCGATCGAGTCGACGGCGAAGTGAAGTCGATCTCGCCGATCCCCGTCAGCCCCGGAAAATTCGAAATCAACTTCGATGTGAAAGAGGACCAGATACCCAAATGGATCGTCCCCGGCATGAATTGCAAAGTGTCGGTGAACGTATACGACAAGAACGATGCCCTTGTCGTGCCCAAGAAAGCCGTCCACGACGACAAGTACGATCCAGACCAGCACTATGTTTGGCTTGTCAACCCCGACGATGAAAAAGCCAAACCGCAACGTCGCAACGTGAAACTTGGTAAGCGAAAAGATGACGAAGTCGAAGTGTTGAAAGGACTAAAAAAGGGCGATGTCATTTCGCTCGACGACGAAAGCGAAGCGAAGAGCGACACCGAACAAAAGGACTAGCAAACAACATCGCTCGTCTTCCCGTCGCCGCAACCCGTCTATGTGACGCGCCCGAATGTTGTCCGCCGCTTGCGGTTTAATTCGCCTCATCTCAATTCCCATGCGCAACCGCGATCCAGTACTGCACTACGGCGCCTTCCTATTGCTACTCGCATGCGCATTGGCACTTCCCGCATTCGCAGCAGAGCGCAAATCCAGCACGGGTGCCGATACGAAGACTTCACATTCCGATTCGACTGCCAAAAGCCTCCACCTCTCGCCTCTCGCCACCGAAGGTCCGAAACCCAAACCCATTACTCCCCCGAAACCGGAAGAAATCGCGGCCGCTATCAATCGTGGGGTGCAGTTCCTAATCAAGGACCAACGCACGGACGGTTGCTGGGGCGGCCCCGAAAAAACCAAAGGGCTCAACCTTTACGCTCCGCCTCCAGGAGCCCACGACGCCTTCCGCACCGCCGTTACATCGCTCGTCATCATGGCGCTCAACGAGGCGGAACCAAAGCTGCCCGAAAAGGAGCACGCCGCCGTCGACAAAGCCATCGATCGAGGCGACGCCTGGCTGGAAGCAAACCTCGGCAAGTTGCGCCGCGCTACGGGCGACGCTCTCTACAATGTCTGGGGCCACGCCTATGCCATTCAGGCTCTCGTCGAACTACACAACCGCGCCAAAGGCAATCCTGCACGCCAAGAAAAGCTGAAAGTCCTCGCACAATCTCAGGCCGATATGCTGGCCCGCTACAGCTTCGTCGGCGGCGGTTGGGCCTACTATGACTTCCTCGCCGAAACCGAAACGCCCAGCGACTCCTCATTCAGTTTCACCACCGCCACCGTGCTCATCGCGCTCAAACAAGGCCAATCAATCGGCGTGGAGTTTCCCGAGCGGCTCATCAAAAAAGCCATCGCGTCGCTCCACCGCCAGCAAAACCCAGACTTCAGCTACGACTACGGCGAGTACCTCCGATTCCAACCGATGCACCCGATCAATCGGCCAGGTGGCAGCCTCGGCCGCTCGCAAGCGTGCAACCTCGCGTTGCGAATGTGGGGCGACCAACGAGTTACCAACGATGTGATCAGGACCTGGCTCAATCGCCTCTTCGCCCGCAACGGCTGGCTCAGCATGGGCCGCAAGCGCCCCATCCCACACGAGTCTTTTTTCTACGTCGCCGGCTACTTCTACTACTACGGCCACTGGTACGCCGCGCAATGTCTCGACGTGCTGCCAGCCGCCCAGCGCCCGTACTTTCAAGACTATCTGGCCCACATCATTGTCCCGCTGCAAGAAAAAGACGGCAGTTGGTGGGACTTCCCCCTTTACAATTATCACCAGCAATACGGCACCGCGATGGCCGTCATGACCCTCGTCCGCTGCAAAAAATAGGAGCCTCATCGCAGAGCCTATCCGATTACCCCCTCGCCCACTGGGAGAGGGTTGGGGTGAGGGTGATTTGACGGCAAACAACGCACTCTCTCCCTGCCCTCTCCCAAAGGGAGTGGGTTCTCGGACAAGCTCTTAATCCGATCCCGCGACCGCAATTCTTAACGTCGGCGGTCATGCCGAATCTATCGCCGCGAATCTCAGCCGTCCCTAATATCACAAAACGAACGGCGCGAAATCGCACTCATCCATCAACGTTCTAAAAACCGCTCTTCCGCGTGCGTTCCGACGACACGCGTGTTGCTCCGACGCAACACGTCGAAATGGCCGAGTTTTCCCTTGTTACCGCACACATTTTTGGCACATTCAGCCGCTTCGCCCGAATGGCCCGATCCTGACGCCTTTGCCTTATTGCGCGCCTCAATTCTGTACCGGGGCCAAGCTGCATCGGGACCGATCGTCGCTCCGTAACCTAATCTTTATCAGTGCGGCGGCGGCCCGCGGCCAAAATCCGCAACCGTCGCCTCCATTGGCCAACCACCGACCGAATTCCCCCATCCCGGCTCGCCTGTTCCCGACAACCGCAACCAAAACCCACACAATCGACGCACCAAAGTTGGATGAGAGTTTGAGATGGGGTTCCTGAAGAATTTCTTCACTAACGTGTACGCTAACGAAGCGCCCGCCCGGTCCGCCACCGGCTTTAATCAGCTTTCTGATGCTGAATTGGAAGCCCATCTCGGAGTCGCTCGCTACGGCGACTTCGAGCTCAGCGACGCCGTTCGCCCTTCCTACACTCTGGAAGTGGTGCCCAGCGCCGGCTACCGCCACGATATCTATCGCGATGAAGAAAGCCGAGCCGACGTACCCGTCCTTATGGCCGCCGTCACGCGCCCGCGACTGATGGACTCGTTCATGTCCCTGATCGAACAATTGGGCGATGTCGTCGATGTCGTCCTCGAAACGAGTCATGGCCACCAATCGCACGGGCACACCGACCTCTACCGCGAGTACATCGATATGCCGATCCTCGAAAGTACGCTGTGGGACTTCGAGGACCTGTTGACCAACGACGGGTGCACCGGCATAGCGGTTCTCAACCCGAACATCCCGCAGGAAGTGCAGCTCGACGAGCACAAGCTTCTGATCGTCTACGGCAAAGACCTTCGCGCCTACGAACAAACTCTGACCGACAACCACATCCCCTGCCGCGACGACATGCGCTTCATCACCGAAGCCGAGCACGTCCACTCCACCTGCGAGCGCTACGTCGAAGAGTTCGAGGAACTCAAAATGCGTCTGGGCATGGACGACTACAGGTAGCTTTACTTCCGCCGCTTGTTATGCACGCGCAGGCCTGGTTGCCCGTGGCTTGTGCCAGCCGCCGCGCTAACTCGTGTGCGATTCCGCACACGGACAGCTAGCTCTATCCAGTCTGAGCTACCCAGAATGGTTACAATTTCGCGAATTCACGACTTAAATTCTCGCTTCCTCCACTTTTATTGAGTTCCTTCATGCCCTTGTCTTGACATCCGTCGAAACA
>DASZZA010000023.1:0-3422 GCA_035545135.1 Lacipirellulaceae bacterium
CGTAAAGAAGCAAATCGAAGAAATGATGAAAGCACACGAAGGGCAATAATAAAAACGACGTCGCCAGGCGGCCCTTCGGGGCCGCCTGTTTTCAATGCATTCCACAAGGAGTTACCGAAAGGGAGTGAGCCATGGCTCGCCATTTCTTGGCTGCGATTGTTACATTCGCGTTAATGGAATGTGTAGCGTTCCCACTTGCTTATGGCATTGAACGTGGAAGGGGAACCGAAGGCCAACCCGCGGATAATCGAGTATCAGGCGGAGCGTGGTCGGAACGGTATCATCACGGAGGCACATCCCATCGAAATTATGATCAAGCTGGTACAGTCCCCGGCGCCACCAAACACACCGACGGACAGAGCGATTCAAATCGTCAATCGTCCGACTACACGAATACGACACACGCCGCATCCAGCTCTAGTCGGTTGAATCGCGGGGCGACAACGGAGTCGAATTCGCACGATGCGGCTGCTGGTGCGGCCTTAGCGAATCGTCGCTCACCTCAGTACTCGGGTACACAAGGCGCAGCGGCCGGCGCAGCGGTCGCAAACCGTCGGCAGCCGACCTATTCGGGCGCTCAGGGCGCGGCAGCGGGAGCGGCTATTGCCAACCGACGTGCGCCGCAGTTCTCCGGTGCAGAAGGCGCTGCAGCCGGCGCAGCGGTTGCGAATCGTTCGCAGCCCACGGTGTCGGGAGCCCAGGGCGCGGCCATTGGCGCAGCCGCTGCGAACCAGAACGCGCCCTCGCTTTCCGGGGCTCAGGGCGCAGCTCTTGGTGCGGCCGCCGCAAATCAAAATGCTGCTCCACCGTCGGGCGCAGCCGCGACGATGGGAGCCGCAGCCGTTCGAAACTCGTTTAACAACTACAACTTGTTCGGACAACAGTGGTACGGCTCGAATCCTGAAGCGTGGGCCCCGTCTGGATGGATCTCCGGCAATGCTTGGACACCCGGCAGTTGGCGGACAGTCGCCGGCTATTACGGCTCCCGCAGCGCGCCAATTTGGTACGACTACGGCAACAATGTCACCTACCAGAATGGCAACATCATGATGAACGGACAAAACCTCGGCACGGCGGACGAGTACAGCCAGCAAGCCGTCAACTTAGCGCAAACCGGCGCTGCGTCTGAGCCGCCCGCCACAGCCGATTGGCTGCCTTTAGGTGTATTCGCCATGGTGCGCGACGAGCAACAACGCCCGCAACTGATTATGCAGTTATCAATTAACAAGCACGGTGTATTGCGTGGCAATTTCACGGATGAAACAACAGAGTTTACTCAGACGATTCGCGGAGCCGTCGATCCGAAGTCGCAACGCGTGGCATGGTTTGTCGGAAACCATAGGAACGCCGTTATGGAAGCCGGTTTGAGCAACCTTGCCGAAGGTGATGCGCCGGCACTACTCCATAAGAACGGCCGAACCGATCATTGGCTGCTCGTCCGCCTGGAACAACCTGCAAATGGGGCACCAACCGCTCAAAACCGCTAAGGTTGGGGCATTACACGCGAGCTACTCACCGGCGCGATTAAGTTCAGGGTGGCGAGAAATCGCTGGCCACGCGCTTTCCGCGACGAACTCGGTGGAAGTAGAACTTTGCCGACTGGGGCAAGGATTCGCTTTCGATCCACGCGTTTCATTGTGCGCGAGTCGGCGCGCTGATCCATATACGCGGCAGAAAGCGCACACACTGGCGCGCTCCGAACATCGCGTGGATCTTCCCTAATCCGTCGCGGCCAATTCATCGCTCGCCGAGCCGCTCTGCCGCCTCAGTAACGAAGCGCGCGACCACTATAGCCAGCCCTTGCTAGCATTCCTTGCGACGCAACGCTTCTTGGGGCCGATATTCGCCAATGCTCGGCAAAAGCCGATGAACTCCCACGCTCGCGGCATGGATGGCGCATATGAGAGCCACAATACCCTGGGCACACGCCCGTCTGGCAGGTGTCCTTTGCTTTCTCGCCGTAAGTCTACCTGGCTTGTACGTGCTCGCCGACGGTTGGCAGGACGACATTCAGCTCGAACCCTGCGATTGTGTCGCTCCGGATTCCGCCTGCTGTTCTTCCGACTCTCCCTGCGAATGCAGCACGCCGGTCGCGTGCGACGGCGGCTACTGTATCGATTGCCCGTTATCGGATGAACTCTCCCGGCGCATAACCGCCATGGCAAAATCCATGCAGGAGCAAGGCATCACCTACGCGCCGGGAGTCACGCAGTTTTACCAGGGCGATACCACCGGCGGTGCCGACCGGGAATTCGAGTACGGCGGCAAGGTCGACCAGTTCCTGATCCTCGACGGCGGCAAACTCGGCGTCTGGCCAGGAATGACCATGACATTGCACGCCGAAACCCGCTTTGGCAACGATGTCAACTTCGACGCCGTCGGCTTCGCTCCCGCGAACGTTGCGATGCTATATCCCAAAGAGGGTGAACAGGTGACAGCAATCACAGGTCTCACCTTTGCGCAAAATCTTAATGACGATGTTCAATTCACATTCGGTAAGTTCAACGCGCTCGACCTGTTTTATACGCTCTACCCCGAAACCGGCCGCGGTATCAACGGATTTATGAACGCCTCGATGGTGATCCCGTTAGCCGTTGCACGCGTCGTCCCATTGTCGTTCATGGGCGCCGGAGCCATGGTGTACGATGGCAAAAAACCTCAGGGCGGTGTGCTGGTGTACGACACACAAAACTGCGCCACCACCAGCGGCTTCGACGATCTGTTCGACAACGGCGCCAACATCATGGCCTTTTGGAGATTCTTCACCGACCTGAATGGCTTGCCCGGTTCACAGATGTTCGCTGGCATCTGGTCGACCGGCGACTTCATCGCCTTTGACCCAACTGGCTTTGTGATCGTTCCCGACGAGGGAATCGTCGCGGCGCGGCGCGCGGGTGCCTATACGCTTCTCTACATCTTTGAACAAACGCTTTGGATGGACTGCTGCCAACAAAACCGAAAACTCACCTTGCTTAGCCAATGGGGCCTGGCCGACCAACAAACGAGCCCCATCGGCTGGTCGGCCAATGTCGCCATCCAAGCGCAAGGCTTCAACGCAGCACGCCCGCACGACTCGATGGGCGTCGGATACTTCCATACGGCCATCAGCAACGACCTCCAAAACCTGTTCAGCCCCGTACTGAAGCTGCAGGACGTCAACGGCGTCGAACTGTATTACAACATGGCCGTTGCCAAGGGCTTCCAACTAACCAGCGACCTGCAAGTCATCGAACCGGCCGACGTGCGCAACGACACGGCCGTTGTGTTCGGCCTGCGCGGAACGCTCGGCTTTTAGCTCGGCCCACTGTGTCTACTTTCCGGGTGACCCAACTCGGCCGCCCGCCGATTCTACCTGCGTCTGATCACCGCACGACAGGGAAGCCTCTCGGCTTGCGCAGTTGTCGTGCATTCTCGCTCCGGTG
>DASZZA010000024.1:0-6459 GCA_035545135.1 Lacipirellulaceae bacterium
GAACCTGGCGGTGCGCGTTCTTGCTACGAATCTTCTGATCGACAAATTCCCCGAACCAGCGGCCCAAATGGCGAGCCACCTGCTCTCCGGCGAGCTGCATCCCGAAACAAAGAGCCGCGTCAGCCATGCGGCGTTTGGTCAACCGTCCCACGCCGTTTGGATCCTCCAGCGAACCGCAGGCATCTCCGAACCGATCGCCCGCAAGATCATGCGCGACGGCCAGCCCGGCGACGTGCAAGTGCAAATGGTGAAGGCACTCGGCGAGACCGCATCCTGGAATCCGTGGCATTTTGAGCTTGTGCAAAACGCTTTGCGCAACGATGACCCGTTCGTCCGACGCGCTGCTGCTGAAGCGCTGTCCAAGCATCCTGCCGTCGATAACCTCGTTCCGCTACTCAATTCGCTGAACTCCACGCCACATGCAGATGCCCAACTTTACCACGGCACACGAATCGCGCTGCGCGATCAACTGCGCGATCCGCGCGTCGTCGGATCGCTGCTGACGCTGAAACTGAAACCCGGCCAGCGGAAACAATTGGTCGAGTTCGCCGCCACGGCGCCGAGCGGACCGGCCGCTCTGCTTGTGTTCGACGAAGCCCTCCGCGGCGGCATCAGCAATAAGCTGCTAATCAAAGCGCTGCCGGCCGGAGCGCGCTACATCGATGCCGCACGCGTCGATCCCATGGTCGCGAACATCGCGCAGCGCTTCCCTAACAACCCCAGCCAGCAAATCGAGCTGCTTCGCGCGTTGGCCGACGGTATTTCCGAGCGTGGTCTGCCCGAAACGGCCCGCTTGCGAGACTCGCTCACCGAGCAAATCCGGCTGGCGATTTCGGATACCCGCCGTACGGAATGGTTCAACGAGCCTCTCGCCGGGCGAGAGGCCACTCCGAGCCCGTGGGGCCCGCAGCAACGCAATTACAGCGACGGCGACATCAACACCCCCGCCATGAGCTCGCTCGCCGAAGGAGGCGAGCGCCTCGGCGGCGTCCTGCACAGCCCGGCCTTCGACCTGCCGCCCCAGCTTAGCTTTTGGATGTGCGGTCACGACGGCCTGCCGAATCAACCGGCCCGCAAGCTCAATTACATTCGGCTCGTGCTGGATGATGGCATTGAAGTCGCGCGCACGTACCCACCGCGCACCGATACCGCACAACGTTTCACTTGGTACCTGCAGCCGTACGCCGGCAAACGGGGCCACGTAGAAGTGGTCGACGGCATCACTGATCTCGATGGTTTCGCCTGGCTCGCAGTCGCACGATTCGATCCGGCCGTTATCACCGTGCCCGATCATCCTGTCGGTGAACAGGGCTCCGAGCGCGCCGACCTGTTTCGCCTTGCCGGGCAGCTCAAGTTGAAAGGCCTGATGAACGAAATCGTCACTGCCGCCGGCGCAAAAGATACGAACCTGATCATGCGCTTGGCCGCCACCGACTCGCTGCTCATGCTAGATCCCGCACGGGCCATCGCGCCGCTGACCACGATTCTGTCGGACGCCACTCTGCCGACATCTGCGCGCGAGCAGGCCGCTCAACAGCTCGCACGCATTGATAAGCCCGAAGCGCGCACCGCACTGTTGTCTCAGCTTAAGTCCGCGCCCGAATCGGTTGCCGTATTGATTGCCGCCGGCGTTGGCAGCCATCGCGACTCGGCCCCCAAGCTACTGGACGAGATCCGCGCCGGGCGCGCTTCGGCCACGCTGCTGCGCGAGCCAAATGTGATCGATGGATTGAAGTCGTCTGGATTGGCCGACGTCGATAAGCAAATCGCCGACCTCACATCGAAACTCTCGCCGAAGGACAACCGCATCGAAAAACTCATTGCCGAACGGCGTGCCGGCTTCCTCGCCGGCAAGTTCGATCCCGAAGTCGGCAAAGCCGTCTTCGCCAAAAGCGTGTGCGCCAATTGCCACCGCATCGGCGACGTCGGCAAAACGCTCGGCCCAACGCTCGACGGCATCGGCAACCGCGGCCTCGATCGGCTGCTGGAAGATACGCTCGATCCGAGCCGCAACGTCGACGTCGCCTTCCGCACCGTCACGATCGAAACCGAAAGTGGCCAACTCCTCACCGGCTTCGGACTTCGCGAAGAAGGTCATGCGCTGTTCTTCAACGACGCCAACGGCAAACAACTCAGCATCCCGCTCTCCGAAGTCGTCGAGCGCACCCAATCGACCCTGTCGCCGATGCCCGCCAACGTCATTGAGCAGATACCGGAGCAGGACTACTATTCATTACTAGCGTATTTACTCAGCTTAAACGGAAAATGACAATCATATCGCGGGAGGGCGAGGCTCGCGCCGAGTCGTGTCGCGTGAATTGCGGCTCACGGCTCAGCAGGAGTTTCGCCCTCCCGATAAGATTGGAATAAGGTTCGAAGATCTCATAAGGGATTACTACCGTGACCGACACGCATGACCGAAGCCGATTTGAATCGATGTACGCGACCGGCGCACCATGGGACATCGGCAGACCGCAGCAGGCGTTTATCGACGTCGCTGACCAGATACGCGGCTCGGTGCTAGACGCCGGCTGTGGAACCGGCGAGCTGTCTCTGTTCCTCGCCGGCCGCGGCAACACGGTCACCGGCATCGACTTTCTTGACGAGGCGATCCGTCGCGCAAAACAAAAAGCGGCGGAACGGCAATTGCCCGTTACCTTTCTCGTCAAAGACGCGATGTCGCTCAAGGATTGGAACGAGCGCTTCGATAATGTCGTTGACAGCGGTCTGTTTCACGTCTTCTCCGACGACGACCGAAAAACCTACGTCGCCGGTTTGACGACCGTCCTGAAACCGGGCGGCCGCATGCATCTCATGTGTTTCAGCAACGAGGAACCTGGCACCGAAGGCCCGCGCCGGATTTCGAAGCGCGATCTTGAAGTAGCGTTCGCCGATGGCTGGAAAATCGAATCGATCGAACCCAAGCAATTCGCCACGCGAACCGATCTAACCGGTTTCAACTTCAGCCCCGGCGGCCCGAAAGCCTGGTTCGCCGTCATCCGGCGGCAGAGTGAATAACCCGATTGTGGCGTTTCCGGTTACCAAGAGATGGCGGCACGCCGAAGGCATTCAAATCCACAGCCCAGCGTCGACGCCGCAGCCACGCACGCTGGGTAAATAGCCAGAGAGAATGCGTTTACCCCGTAGGCGTTATACAATCACCGAGTTCCGCGCACAGGGAGACGAGAGTTCGCCGACAGGCCTTTACCGCACAGCGGTTGCACTCCACAGCCCAGCGTCGACGCGGTAGCGACGCACGCTGGGGTAAGGCACGCATTTACTCTCGTTTACGCTGAAGGCGCTACACTCAAAGTAGGTGCCGCTTGCTGAGCGGTTCTCCCGAGGTCGCGATTTTCCAATCCCACGTCCGGCGGAAGTAGTTCACTCCGCCGACTGCAAGCTGCCCCGCAATAGCATGCCGTCGATTTCAATGGAACTTTCATGCAGTTGAAGCAGCGCATCCAAATAAGCGAGATTCATCTGGAAATACGTTCGTTGGGCCGTCAGCAAGCCTAAAAAGTAGAACTCACCCTGCCGATATCCCTCATTCACCAGATCGAGCGACGATTGTGCGTCCGGCAGAATCTCTTTCTCATAATGATCCACTTGCTGACGCGCATTTGCGTAGCGGGCATACGCCGTGGCCAGTCGTTGTTGAAGCGACAATTCGACCCGCGACACGTTGCTCGCGGCCGCGGCCAGCTCTCCTTGTGCCTGGCTGATGCCGCCCTGGTTGCGGTTCCAAATCGGAATGGGAAACACCGCCTGCACGCCCACAATATCGTCGCTCGTCGCGTTATCATGCTGTGCCGTCAATTGGAGATCGACGTTCGGAATGGGCTCCGCCTGGGCACGGCTCAACGAGCAGCGAGCCCGCTCGACCTCGCTCCGCGCAATGGCCACCTCGGGGCTCATCGAAAGCACCGTTTGCAGCGCATCGTTCCATTCGATCTTCGTTAGCCCATCGTGCAGCTCGCCGGACACTGGAGATAGCGGCAGTTCAGGTTGACCGATCACCGCGGCCATCGCGCGCCAAGCCGACAGCCGCTCATTGCCGGCATTCTCGGCAAGGATGCGGGCCGAGTTCGACTCGATGCGTGCTTGCAGCAAATCGGCGCGGCTAGCGTCCTGGGCTTTGAACAGCCGCTCCGTCGTATCAACCGCCTGGCCGCCAATCTTCACCAAGCGTTCGGCGAGGGTGACTTTCTCCTGAGCGATGAGCACCCTGTAAAACTGAATACGCACGTCGTTGATCACGCGCTGGCGCTGCGCATCGCTTTGTTGTTGAGCCTGCTGAAGTTCCTTTGCCGCGACGGCGCGGTTCAGGTCGAGTTTGCCACCGAGGACGAACTCTTGACCGATGACGGCGCCCTGCTGCCCCGCTCGACCTTCGTCACCGATTTCCGACGCCGCATAGCCGGCCGTTGGGTTCGGCGCCAGCCCAACCTGCACCCATTTTCCCTGTGCCGCCCGCACCCGCGCATTGGCCCGCGCTAGCGCGGGATTACTCGCCAGTGCGATCGCCTCAAAGTCGGCCAGTTTGCTCGGCGTCGCCTTCGTCGGTCCGGAAGCGCCGGGCGGCAAGGCTTCCACCGCGTTCTGAGCACTCGGCGCTGTTGATGCGCTTGCGGGCGGTTGTTGGGCCGGCTCAGTGTCCGTAACGGACGGCGGCTGCAACAACGGCGGTGCATTGCCCGATGGTGCCGCGGGTGCTGCGCTCGCCGCGCACGAAGCGACCGCGAGAAAAACGATCGGGCTGCAGAGTCTTAACAACTGCATCGCGGAGCCTCCATGCTCGCGAGGATACGAAACTACGACAGCTTTACCAGACACCAGAGTGTCGGGGAATCAGATCAACCAAATCTGGTTGAGCAGATGCACGCGCAGAGGAGGTGCCGCCGGAACGGTGATATCCGGGTGATTCGCGTCGAATGTTTGGGCCAAAAGCTGATGAGGCAGCTGCGTACGCGCAAACGCCAACTCATACCTCGCGGCGTGGCTTCCCGGTGCATCAATCTCCGGCATGGATGATGGGACGTACGTGCAGAAGCCTTTGCATCGAGGGGCAGAAGGGTGTTCGTCCTCTGGCTGCCCATGACAAGAGGTGCAATGCACAACGATCCGGCTTGGTTCGTACGAAGCCGGCGGATGCGACGTATGATCGCAATCTCTGCACATCGTGTGGTCGCACCATCCCAGCATGGCTGGGATGAGCAGCACGACGGCCATCAAATTACAGCAGATTGCACGCATATTTTTTCAAGCTATCCCGACTTGTCATTGTCTCATCGGAAAGCGATTCAACCATACTTGCGGAAAAACCGGCACAACCACTACTCCGACAGCAGCGAATGCTCTGCCGCCAATCTGGAAACGGCTGCGCTTCGTGAGCGTCGCGGGTGGCGGAGTTTATCCACGCCCGCCGGAGGGCCGCGTCCTGCGTCACCGCGTTCCAACGTTCATTAGTGCGCGCCCAGGTACGCTTTGCGAACGTCGTCGCTCGCCGCCAGTTCTGCCGCCGGGCCTTCCATCCGGATTTGTCCCACTTCAATCACGTATGCCCGGTTCGCCACGTGCAACGCCATGTTGGCGTTTTGCTCGACGAGCAAAATCGTCGTACCTTCTCGATTAATTTCGCGAATCACCTGGAAGATGCTGCGAACCAGCTGCGGCGCCAGGCCCAGTGATGGCTCGTCCAGCATCATCAGCTTCGGCCGCGCGACCAGTGCGCGCGCAATGGCTAGCATCTGTTGCTCGCCGCCAGAGAGGGTTCCCGCTCGTTGGGTGAGCCGTTCGCGAATCCGTGGGAAAAGGTCGAGCGCACGCTCGCGATCAACTCGGATTGCCGCTCGGTCTTTCCGCAAGTAAGCAGCGACCTGCAGGTTTTCATCGACCGTAAGATTCGCGAATATCTCGCGACCTTCGGGAACCTGCACCACCCCGCACTTCACCACTCGATGCGGCGCCCAGCCCTGAATCTCTTGTCCAGAAAATCGAATCGTTCCACGCTTCGGCTGCATCAACCCGGAAACGGTCCGCAATGTCGTCGATTTACCGGCGCCGTTCGCGCCAATGAGCGTTACTACTTCTCCTTCGTCGACGCGCAGCGAAATCCCACGCAACGCCTCAATCGAGCCGTAAAACACACACAAGTTGTCGATTTCCAAAAGCGACATCGTCAATCGTGAGGAAGTAGACTAATGATCTCTGCGCGCCTAATGCACCACTGGAAATACGGGACTGGGGGCTGGGGAATGGAGCCAGCATATTTGTACCGCAATGCGGTTCAACTCCGCAGCCCAGGGTCGCGGCTTAGCCGCGCACCCTGGGTTCGCGGGCCCGACGGGCTCGGTTACTCCGAAGGAGTTATACACGTCGTTTGAAACTCGCGTCTGGCCGATGCGTAACGCCTGCGGCGTAAACGGTAAGTGCACGGTTTGTCCGCCCGGGGTGGGGGGG
>DASZZA010000025.1:0-7850 GCA_035545135.1 Lacipirellulaceae bacterium
CAGTCAACCCGCGGCGTCGTGGCAATATGCAGTGGATTCCCCGCCCGACGAACACCGTGCTTTCCGTCTGCGCCGCAAGTAACACAATCTTCCCCAAGCGGCTGACGTACTCGGCTTGCGATACAAGCTGCTTGTCCAACCACGTGCCGAACATTTCGTGAAACCAAGATACGGCCTGTTCGTCGACGAATTCAAGCGCCAAGCGGGAAAGATGGTCGTGTTCGGCCATGTAGTCGAGCAACTCGCGGCCGAGCGCTTTCCACCCGCACTTCTCCGCGATCACCTCCGCAAGAGCGCCGGCGTCGACCCCGGCTTCCCGAGAGATGGCAACATATGGACAGATCAATTGATGAGGTTCGGTAAGATTGCTTTCGCGAGCCAGTTTCTGTTGCGTTTGCAAGCCGAGCGCCCAGTTGCGCATCTGCCGTTCTGCAAGTTTCGTAAGTCCTCGATTCGCTGCCATATTTTGGAAATTGGGTTCGCGTGCTGTTGCTTCCTCATAAAAAAACTCTGCAATCCGAGTGCCAATCAATGTACGGACACCGATATCAACGACGCCCGACGCGGAGCCCGGTCTCCGGCCGAGTCAGTCTGGCTGGTCGCGCGCCGGGTGTCCGTGATGTTTCTTCGAAACGGCATTCATTTTGCTTCATCTCCATCCGGCGGGGATTCATCTGCGGAAATCACGGAAAAATAGTTCCCGAATGTAGTTATCGAGCGCGTCAAGTCGGCGCACTTGTGTCTCACGAGTGTCCGATCAATTTGCGGTTGCTAGTTTGCCAATTCGCGACAGGCGGACTACCGAGGCCAGTATGAAAGCAGACCTTAACTTTGTCGACCGCAAAAGAAGCGAGCAGCCTGGACACAATCTGGACAGTGAATTGCCCGACCGGATGATTCCCTTGCCAATGGGCCCCTGGCCTGAATCCGGGTACAAAGCCTGGCCGGAGGCAAAGCGAGGGGCGCTGCTGGGAGGCATCGCCGGCTGTACAAGTTTGCTGACGAACATTATCGGCAGCGTACTATGGCCCGCGATCAGCGGCCAGGCTCAGCATCCGCTACGAATCATTCAGGTTTATCTCACCTTCCCCCTCGGCCAGTCCGCCCTAAACCTCGACAGTGGAACGTTGCTCGCCGTCGGGTGCCTGCTGTATCTCGCCACCGGCATACTTTATGGCATGTTGTTCGAGGTCGTGCTTTCGTACCTTCTTCCTCATGCGAACGCACTCGCGCGGCTAATGGCGTGCACGATTCTAGCCCTTTGCCTTTGGGCAATCAACTTCTATGCAGTCTTGATCTGGCTGCAACCGTTGCTCTTTGGAGGCCGGTGGATTATCGATCTGATCCCATGGTGGGTCGGCGCGGCAACGCATTTGGTGTTCGGCTGGACGATCGCTCTGCTCTATGAAGTTCGTCCTTACAAGTTGGGAGGCGGTGCGAACGAAACGGCCTGATCCTCTTTCGGCACACGGGTGTGCTCCGCCGCACACTTATTGGCGAACGCGTGTCCGGGAAATAAGAACCCCGACGACGGCGTTGCGTCAAAAACTCGCACCTGTAAGGTCGTTTCATTGAGCTTGCAAACTGCGCGGGGCGTGTGAACGTCCGGTATGGTTGTTGCTGACTGGTTGAGATGGAACCTTCCCACAGCAAATTCAAACAACAAATTTACCTCCGGACAAAAGCAAAGGAGTCGGGTCATGTACGCTTCCGTCCCAAGTCGCCATGTACCGTATTCGTGGTTGGTTCGCTATTGCGGCCGGGCGAGCGGGCTGATCATCGTAGTAAGCTGGCTTGCACTAGTCCTCGCCGAAACGCTTCGAAGCGGGATGCCCGTGTTGTCGAACTATTACCAGGCCGCCATGCTGGCCATCGTGTTCATTGGATACGCTGTCGGCTGGCGGCACGAAGTTTTGGGAGGCGCGCTGGCGATCGTCGGCACGATCGGCTTTCTCACTCTGTACATTGCCATGTTTGAAGCACTGCCGCCAACGGGGGCGTTATGTTTCGCGATCCCGGGCGTTTTGTATCTGATTGCTCACTTGTTGGACAAGCGACCCAGTGAACAGCTGTCGAGACAAGCATGAACATCCAATCTATCCTTTTTCCGACCGATTTTTCGCGTTACAACGATGCCGCGTTGGAGTACGCCTCGACCTTGGCGGCAGAGGCTGGTGCGACGTTGCATATTGTTCACGTGCACGACGTACGCGACCTCAGCTCCGCCATGGGCGAGGCAAGTTATCTTTACGCCTCTACATGGCAGGAGGAACTCGAAGCGGCGCGCGAGAGGCTCAACCGGATTTCGCCGACAGTTCCGGGTGTCCCGTGCGAGCGCCACTGCCTGACCGGCACTCCCGATGAGGAAATCGTCAACATGGCCGCAGAAAAAAGCATCGACTTGATCGTGATGGCCTCGCACGGCCGCACCGGGCTCTCCAGGCTCGTGATGGGCAGTGTTGCCGAAGGGGTGATGAGAAAGGCTCCCTGCCCAGTCCTGATTGTAAAGCAACCGCATGAAAAGGACGTCGAAGAGTTGCCCGCCGGCACTCTTCAGACAGAATCAGGAAGCTCCTTATGAAAACGGTGAACAAGCGAAGGACTGCCGCCGACTACATGCAGCGCGACGTAGTCACGGTGTCGCCCGACGACACACTAAAGGATGCGCTCACGCTAATGACCGAGAATCACATCACCGGACTGCCGGTGATGGATTCGAGCAGCCGGTGCGTCGGCTTGATTACCTCTAACGACATCCTCAATTACGAGCAGGACCAAGCCTTCGAACCCGAGGAACGCGACGTCGCGGAAATGTTTGATCCCGAGAGCCAGCAATGGGAGAGCGTGCCGTACTCGGCGTTTCGCCTGGAAGGGCTGGATGAGGTCGCAGTAAGCGACGTCATGGCGCGCGACCTTGTGTGGGTACATCGAACAACGCCGCTCAAGGACGTGGCCCGACGTTTGATCGACGAGCGAGTTCACCGAGTCCTTGTAATAGACGAAGATCGGCGGCTGTACGGAATCCTCTCCGCTTTCGACTTCGTGCGGGTCGTCGCCGAAGGTTGAACGCTGAATCGGTACGGAAAGCCGATTCCGAATCATTGAGCTTTGCGTTATGCGTGGAGGAACGATCATGTCTGCATGTCGTTGTTTTGCACTTCTTTTCTCTTTCGCGGTCCTGTCGGGCTGCGCGACGAATTCGAACGATGATGTCTTCACGCTTCCCAAAGGAAATGTTGAGCGTGGCGAGGCGACCTTCATGCACTTCCGATGCTACGATTGCCACCGCGTTCAGGGTGTCAATCTTCCGCCGGGTGAAGAGCCCAATCAGGTCATGGTCGATTTAGGAGGAAGGGTAGAGCACGTGAAAGATTATGGCGACCTGGTCACGTCGATCATCAATCCGTCCCACCGTTTGGCAAAAGGGTATACGCCCAGTCTCGTTTCGAAGGGCCCCAAGCAAACGTCGCGTATGACTGTGTATAACGACGTCATGACGGTCTCGCAACTAATCGATATTGTGGCTTTCCTTCAATCGCATTACGAACTTCAACCCTACGAACCGACGCCATATCCGGAATACTACAACCCGTAGATATCTTTCGGATTTCAACCTCCTCTGGTGCTGCACATGCTTGCCCGCGAAGTCGCGCGGTCTCGACGCGTCAATTAGGTTTGTAGCAATGGATGCCACCTGTCCCCAAACCGCCGCGAAGTGTATATTGGAGGCTTGCTGTGTCGCAATTGGCTTCGCTGGTCCGACGCCCGTAAAATGCCGCAACAGATCCTCGCAAAGTCCGCTGCCGTTGCGACCGGTCATCCGCTGGGCGCAGCGGCTGGGCTCGAAATTTTGCGGGAGGGCGGCAATGCAATCGACGCCGCGGTCGGCTCGATGCTCGCGCTGTGCGTCGTTATTCCCGGCTCGGTGGGACTTGGCGGTTATGGCGGTAGCGCGGTCATCCGCGTCGCCCGTACGGGGCAAGTAATCGCCGTTGATTTCGACTCGCGCGCGCCGCTGGGCTATCGCGAAGGTTTCATCAGTGGCGACGAAGAATCAACCAACTATGGAGCGCGTTCGGTAAGTGTCCCGGCTGTGGTCGCTGGACTCGACATGATCTTGCGCGATTTCGGCGCCAAGTCGTGGCGCGAGGTTTCGCAGCCGGCGATTCGGCTCGCGGAGGAAGGCTTTACGTTCGATTCCGAACACCAACGGTACCTCAATCGCTGCGCTCCGAAGTTTGATCCGGCGTCGCTGAAAACGCTGTTCGCGACAACCAGCCGGTCCGAAGGATTACCGCAAACCGGCGACCACTGGCAACGGCCCGGCCTCGCGAGGCTACTGCGCCGCCTGGCCGACGACGGCCCCTCGTCGTTTTACGACGGCGAAATAGCTCAACACATTGTGCGATTCCTCCGTGATCGCGGTGGAATCCTCTCTGTCGATGATTTCCACGCGTATCAACCGCAGATCGTCGATCCGGTTGAAATCGTTTATCGCGGATTGCGTCTTTACACACCACCGCCGCCCTCCGGCGGAATCACGTCGCTGGGTATCGTCCAAACGGTCGAGCGATTCTTGCAACCAGGGAACAGCGAGCGGGGAGCAGCAAATATTGAAGCATGGAGCGCAAGCTATTTTCATGTGCTCGCCGAAGCAACGAAGCTGTGCTGGCAAGAACGGCACAAGCTGCTCGGCGATCCGGATTTTGTCAACATCCGTATCGATCAGCTAGTGTCTGAAAAATCCGCCGAAAGGCGCGCTGCGGCGATCGATGATCGAGCTCCCTGCTTCCTGCCCCGCGCACCCCGCTCCAGCTCGGGCCACACGGCAAACGTCATCGCGCACGATGCCGAAGGCAATCTCATATCACTCACGGCGACACAAGGCTGGATGTATGGCTCTCATTTAGTCGTGGACGGCATGGAGCTGGTGCTCAACCACGGCATATCGCGATTCGATTTCGAGCCGGATCATCCCAACGCGCCGGCCGCAGGTAAACGGATGCAACACAATATGTCGCCGCTTATCGCGCTGCAGGCAGGTCGACCCGCTTTCGCGTACGGTCTTCCCGGCGGGCCGAAAATCGTAAATGTTACCGCCCAACTCGTGCTCGATACGATTGCTTTCGGCGCGACGCCGGCCGCTTCCATTAGCGCGCCGCGCTTGCACACGGTTGGAAACGAGCCCGTGCTCGTTTCCCAACACATGCCGCCGGACGTTGTGGCAGAATTCGAAAGGCTTGGACACGCCGTCCAGCGCGAAGACGACATGGGCGGACCAGTCAACGTATTGGGGGTCGGCCCGCAATCGGGCCAGATTAATATCGCGTCCGGCGAAACGATCGGCGCCGTCGCCGGATTCTAGATGGCCACCAGCATGCAAACTGAAGTTCCCATCGAACGGTTTGAAATCTTCGCCAATGGGCTGGATCATCCCGAATGTTGCGCGTTCGATCGCGACGGCATTCTCTGGGCTGGCGGGGAGGCCGGGCAGCTTTACCGGATTGATCCACAGGGCAAGGCGGAAACGATCGCCAATCTCGGCGGCTTTTGCTGTGGCGTCGCGCTGTCGCCCGATGATCGCGAGCTATTTGTGTGCGTTTCGGGCGTAGGTATCGTTCGCGCCACGAAAAGCGGGAAGCACAGCGTTTTCGCATCGCATGCGGGTGAACACAAGATCGTTGCGCCAAACTATCTGCTCTTCGACCGACGCGGCCGGCTCTACGTTACCGACAGCGGCAACTGGATGAAGCGCAAGGGATTCGTAACTCGCTTCGATCGCGACGGCCACGGCGAAGTGCTCGCCGGGCCGTTCGGGTATGCGAACGGCCTTGCTCTAACGGCGGACCAGCGATACTTGTTCATGGTCGAAAGCGATAGCGACTCCATCCTGCGTTTCGAAATCAGCGCCGACGACAAGCTAAGTGAACCGGAGATATACGCCGATCAGGTCGGACGCCTGCCCGACGGGATCGCGCTCGACGCGGAAGGAAACCTGTACGTGTGCTGTTACGCTTCGGACGAGATCTGGCGAATTGGCGCGGGCGGACGAAAGACGCTGCTTGCGCACGATCGGTGGGGGATTTTACTCGGCCGACCGACGAATCTGGCCTTCGGCGGCAAGGATTTCGACGTAATCTATGTCGCCAACCTGGCCCGTTATACAATCACTCGCGCCAACATAGGATTCCGCGGCCAGCCACTGACGAATTTCATTTCGCAGCGAAGCAGTGGAGGAGAGCAGTAGTGGAGTAGGACAAGGTTGACACCGCTGCTCCTGATTTCCAATATTCAGCCCGCCAATTCTCCACAGGTATGTCGCGACTAGAGAACAAAGTGGCCATCGTCACCGGCGCCGCGCACGGAATCGGCCGCGCGATTGCCGAGATGTTTGCCGCGGAGGGCGCGTCGGTGCTTCTGGCCGACATCGATCGCGAATCGGGCGAAGATGTCGCCAATGGAATCGTTAAATCCGGCGGCCAGGCTCAATTCGCACTCACGGACGTCACTTCATTGGACGAAGTCGAGCGAGCGGTACGCATTGCCGCCGAGCGATCGAACCGGATCGATATTCTCGTGAACAACGCCGCTCACCTGGGCGATTGGCTGGACGTACAGCAGGCGACCATGAACCAATGGGACCACAGCTATGCGATCACGCTGAAGGGTGCGGTCCATTTCACGCGCGCAGTTCTGCCGTACATGAACAGGCAAAAGAGCGGCTCGGTCATCAACATTGCATCGGTGCAAGGCCTCGTGGCCGGACGTACTTCTGCCGTCTATACCAGCATGAAACACGCGCTCGTCGGGCTCACGCGCAGTACGGCGCTCGACTTCGGCCCGCAGGGCATCCGCGCGAACGCAATTTGCCCCGGTCCAATCCAGACGCGAATCTCGCCGCCGCCCGGCAGCGAGATGCACCAGCGGCAAATCTCCAAAACAATGCTTGCTCGCACGGGCGAACCGCGGGAGGTCGCTTGGGCCGCCGTGTTTCTCGCGTCCGATGAGTCGTCGTACGTCACCGGGATTACGCTGCCCGTGGACGGTGGATGGACGGCGTTTTAGTGGAAGCGATGCAGGATGCCGGATGCGGGGAACATGGAGACTGGACAAGTGCCGGACTTGAGTTTGAACTATAAAGCTGGCGCCGCGAATGTATGCATCACGCCGGATGAATCGCTCTGGCTTGCCGGCTACGCGGTTCGCACCGCCCCGGCACGCGGTAAGATCTCCGATCTCTATGCCAGCGCGCTCGCGATTGAAGATGGCGGCGGCCAGCGGTTCGTCATCGTGTCGCTCGAAATGATCGCTGTTAATGCGGCGCTCTCCAATCGCGTGGCCGAGGCCATTCGTGTTCGAAATGGGCTCGCACGCCACCAGCTCCTGTTCACCGCTACACACACCCATTACGCGCCCGAATTCCGGCCGGACAAAGCACTATTCTTCCACATTCCAGGCGATTACGCGGCTAAGATTCCTGCTGTGGCCGAAAAGCTCGCCGACGCACTGACGCAGGTAGTCGACCAGGCCATTTCGAGTCTTGTACCGGTTCGTCTTTTCGCGCGCAAGACTGCGGCCACGTTCGCGCACAATCGGCGCCGGCGCGGCGTGAAAGCTGGAAACCCATCGGCGGAAGACACGCTCGACCAGGACGTTCCGATTCTCGATTGTGTCGACGCGGCCGGCAACCACAAAGCCATTGTCTTCGGCTACGCCTGCCACTGCACGACGATCCCGCCAGAGGATTTGCGCTACTGCGGCGATTGGGTCGGTTTTGCAAGGGAACAATTACAGAGGGCAAACCCAGGTGCAACCGCCTTATTCATACCGGGTCCCGGCGCCGACCAAGA
>DASZZA010000026.1:0-1893 GCA_035545135.1 Lacipirellulaceae bacterium
CTTGGACCACGCCCTCGCCAGCAAATGCCGCGTCACCATGGATCAATAGCGCCATTCCCTTGCGGCGTTCAATGTCGCCGATTCGGTCTTCCTTTGCTCGAGTCCGACCCATTGCGACCGGGTCGACGTATTCCAAATGGCTCGGATTGAAGCATAACGATACGTGCACCTTCGAGCCGTTCGCCGCCAGCCATTCGCCGCTCGCGCCGAGATGGTACTTCACGTCGCCGCGCCCACGCCACCAGTCGGAGTACGGGTCGTCGAACTCGCGAAAGATATCGGCCGGACGCTTGCCCACGATATTGGCGAGCACGTTCAACCGCCCCCGATGGGCCATCGCCATCACGACTTCGGCCACTCCATCCTGCGCAGCCGCCTCCAGCGCCAAGTCCAACAGCGGGATGAGTGTCTCCGCGCCTTCGAGCGAAAACGTTTGTGCGCCCAAATACTTCTTTCGCACAAACTCTTCAAAGATTACGGCATCGGTCAGCCGGGTAAGAATGCGCAGCTGCATCTCGCGATTCGGTGCCCGGTCGATATCATCGGTTTCGATGCGCTGCTGAATCCATTCGCGAACGTTGCGCTCCGCGATATGCATATACTCGAAGCCAATCGCATGACAATATGTGCGATTCAATCGCTCAATGAGTTCGCGCAGCCGCATGGGGTGGGAATCCCGACCGCCGAAAGTGGTCATCACGTCGCGGTCCAAATCCGCTGCCGTTAGTCCATAGTTAGCTGGATTCAGCGGCGATTCGTTTCGCGGTGCGACACCCAGCGGATCTAACTTCGCGGCCAGGTGCCCATGCACCCGATACGCGACCACGAGCTGGTCGACGTGATGCTGCAAAAGCTGAGCGGCCTTGTCGAACTTTTGAGACGCGGCCGCATGACCATTCGGATTAAAAATACTTGGCGGCTTGAACGAAGGACGCCGCGCGACATTTAGAACTTCGCCGTTGTCTTGTGTCAGCTCGCGAAAGTATTGCTGCCATACGGCCGGCACGCTGGAGGAGTCTTTCAGATACTCCTCGAGCAGTTCCTCGACATAGCATGCGTTTCGGGAATCGAGGTCAACCGAGTGGTTCGTTTGTTTGGCAAACATCGACGCGATCTCAATACGGTAAGCCGGCTTCAGCCCAACACTTCCATTTTAATTGTAGGCCGCCTGACCAATGCTCTGGGCCTGACGCCACTGCCGCAATTTGCCGCAATTTGCCGCAAATTGCCGCGAATTGCGCGCCAACAATCGAAACGACAGTGCGGTTTGGGCTGTGCCTGTCAATTGAATGTGTTACAGCGTGCCAGGCTCGACCTGACCTACTCAAACGGGAACGTATCGTCTACCGTGGCGCTAGACAGATCGACCAAAAAGGCCGCTAGCTCTCGGGTCACTGTATCGAAAAAGCGCGCGCCTTTTTCCGCTGAGGCGGCCCTTGGATCGCCCGCGCCCGAATCCTGCGTATATTTGGACCAGGGCCGAGGTGCCCGCGCCCATCCGGCGCGCATTCCCGCCAAGCGGAACTTCGCGGTCGGCTGCGCCCCGGCCTCATCCATGTTGACCAGTTCTGGTCGCAAATGAAGGACAAGGCTCGTCTCCATGTCGTTCGCGTGGTCGCCGCCGGGAGTGAACAATTCCTCCGCAAGTTCGCGGCACATCGCGTACCAATTCACTTGCGCGAGAAAGACCTTACGCTGGCCAAACAACTCCTTTAGATGCGTGTAAAAATCGTTGCCGCCGTGTCCGTTGAGAATAACTGCTTTCTCAATGCCCGAGTTATCGAGCGACTCGGTCAAGTCGGAAACAATTCGATTCAACGTGCTCGGATAAAGGTTCATCGCCAGCGGGTAATTTTGCTGCGACGTTTGCACGCCGAACGGGATCGTCGGTAG
>DASZZA010000027.1:0-2570 GCA_035545135.1 Lacipirellulaceae bacterium
AAGATGGCGAAAAAGCATCGACCCGACCTGGTGCTCCTCGATGTGCGCATGCCTAACGGGAACGGCCTGGATTGCCTCGCTCGAATCAAACTTGACCTGCCCGACATGCCGGTCGTGATGTTCAGCAGCTTCGACAATCCCACCTACGTTGCGCGCGCGGTCGCGCTCGGCGCCGCGGGTTACTTGTCGAAGAGCGCCAGCCGAAATCAGCTCATCGAGTCAATCCGCGCCGCAGCGAGTGGCGAGACGATCTGGTCGCGCGAGGAGCTTCGCCGCGTGACCGGCGCGCTAGCCGCTCCCCGCAACAACTCGCCGGAGAACGAAGTATCGCTTACCAAGCGTGAAAGCGAGGTGCTGAAACAGCTCGCGTTCGGTTTGACGAACAAGGAAATCGCGCAATCGCTTGGCATCAGCTACGAGACTGTGAAGGAGCACGTACAGCACATTCTTCGCAAGGTCGGCGTTTCCGACCGAACACAAGCCGCAGTTTGGGCGGTGCGGAGAAACCTCGTTTAGCAGCCGAGTGGAACTGGCCACTGAGACGCCGGCATTTTTTGCGTAATCCGGGAGCCACAGGCTCCGGCTACAAAGCATTTCCAATTGGGTTGCTGAGCTGTACCTTCTCGCATGGCCGGCGTCACGCGGGCAAGCTTCTCTGAGCCCCGCTCTGTGAATACCGTCAGTTTGTAGCCGCTTCCGTGCCGCGATATGCCGACAGTTTCTCTGCATCGCAGCATTCTGCTCATAAAAAAAGCGGGCCTCGAATGTGTCAATGACGTATTGACTCGACACAGCGGTCAGGGGCAAGGCAACCACTATGCCACTTCGCATTCGAGGCCCCGCGGGCCAGCAAACGACACTTCGTCGAACTTCCGACCAGACGGAGAGTCCGCCGATGTGCCAGTTACAAGACGCAGGCATTGTGCCAGTCGCGCCAAGGACCAACATGCGTTCGTACTTCCGGTGCAGCTAACCCATTGGTGCATAACCCCTTACTGTGAGACAAACCGCCTCGTTTCAGTCAGAAACACACTGATTTCAGACGATGCCATTGCATACGGCGCACGTCTTACGGTACCGCAACGTCCGCCATTTTTGACGCAAACTAGCACAGTTCGCCATCTACGTGGTGTCATGTTTTCTCAAGTCGCAGGATGCGTTTCATATTGAGATGCTGCGTTGGGTTATGGCGACCTAAGTCCTCGCGTTACAATGAGTTTCCGCATTCGCCAATTGTCGAGGAAAAGGGTCCTTCCTACCGCGGCCGATTTGCAACATGACTCCTATATCTCAGTCTGAGACTGCTCAATCGGCACCGCGCCGCGCCACGTTTCCACGGCCCGATGCTCGCCTAGTCCTGACCAGCATGAATCCTCGGGCAGGCGCACGTGCCCGCCACGAAACGGTGGCCGCCATTCACGAAGCGCTGGCAAATCGCGGTTACAACGTCCGCACAACAGTCGATCTCACCGAGCTGAAGAGCCTGGCGACCGCGGGCCAAAAGGCTGGTGATTTGCGAGCTGTCGTGGCAATTGGCGGCGACGGCACGGCATCGGCCGTTCGCAATCACGTGCCTCTAGAAGTGCCACTCGTTGTTGTGCCGATGGGAACCGAAAACCTGCTGGGACGTTACCTGCGACAGTTTCCCACCCCCGCGGCCGTCTGCCAAACGATCGACGAGGGCGCGATCGTATCACTGGACCTTGGCCGGGCCGGTGAGAAAAATTTTCTGCTGATGATAAGTGCGGGTTTCGATGCCGAAGTGATTCGATCGCTGCACGAAGGCCGCCGGGGCAATATCCGCCGCAGTGCTTATCTTTGGCACATAATGCAGGCGATGCGCCGTTACACGTATCCGACAATGCGGCTATATTTGCAAGCCGGTGATGATCGGGCGGCGCCGCCATGGCATTGCCGTTGGATGTTCGGCTTTAACTTGCCGCTGTATGCGTTTAGCCTGCCGATCGCACCCGATGCAGTGCCCACCGATGGCCTGTTGGACGTTTGTACGTTTGAGCGGGGTGCGATCTGGAGCGTTGGCCGGTATTTGTGGCATGTTGTGTGGAGAATCCACCTGAAACTGCCCGATGCCGCCATTTCCCGGACCGCACGATTTCGCATAGAACCAACCACAGAGGCTAGCATTGCGTATCAATTAGATGGCGACTTTGGCGGAACGCTCCCGGTGGAGGTCGAAGTGCTCGCCGGCCAACTTCGGCTGTTGGTGCCGCAAGAAACGGCCCGCCGTCTGGGCTTCGAGGTGAATGATTAAAACGGGAGGCGGCGAAGGCAGATCTGGCCGGGGCGGAGGAGCGCCCGCTCGCCAAAGGTACACGAAATGGTCTTTTTGACGCGTCGGTTCTCTAAATAGTCGTGCCCAAAAATCCTGCCCAAATTGGTCCCTACACTTGCGGCAGCGGCCAAAAGCTGCTCGTCATTGCTGGGCCGTGCGTGATCGAAAACGAGGCTCTTACGCTGCGCATCGCCGAGCGACTGGCGAATGTCGCGCGCGAGTTGCCCGTGCAGCTCGTGTTCAAGGCATCGTTCGACAAGGCCAACCGCACAAGTCT
>DASZZA010000028.1:0-7589 GCA_035545135.1 Lacipirellulaceae bacterium
GGGAGACAAGGAAACAGGAAGAGATGCGACTTTCCCTGCCTCCCATTTCTCCTTGTCTCCTTTTTTAAGCGTTTTTGGTCCCCGGCACGCCCCTCGAGTTCGTCTTAGAACTTCGCGTTCGCACCGGTGTCGACGTTGCCCACCATGTGCAAGTGGTTATGGTCGATGTAAATGACTTCTTCGGCCTCTTGGTCGCGGAGGGTATGCGGCACCGGCCAGCCAATCCGGCGAACGTCTTCGTAGTAGACCGTGCACTTATAGTGAGCGTGGTGCTGCTGTGCTGGACCAATCAGCGGATATACGCGCGGCGGGTCTACATAATCGGCCACCAGCTTCTTGACGATCCGCACGTTATTTCGGTTTCGTTCCCAGAGGAAAGGAATGCCGCTCTGGACGGGGTGAACTTTCTCCAGCGCCCTCATCACTTCGTCGTCGCTGGGCGGATCGAGCGCCACTGGCTGGCTGCCCGACGTGATCGGACCGAGGATCGGCACCCGGTCATACCGTTCGTGCTCCCAATACTTGTCTTCCTTCTCCTTTTGGAAGTAGGGGCTGACAGGGATCGGAATGGCCAGGATGCCAAGGCTTGGGCCGTTTGTCGGCAATCCCCAGAAACATCCGGTGGTGGTCAGACACCACGTCAGCAGCAAGATGCCCAAGGCGGTGGTCTTCATCCGTGCCATCGCGCGTCCCTTTTCCAGCAGACGAGTATGATTCCCAACCGCGGACGGTGCTCCGTCGTGATAGCGAGTCCGCGGACGTGCGGGCGCCAAGGCGCGTGCCTAACGACCGCTAGCCGTAGTTATCGAGTGAAACTGGAGAGAACTTGCGGGTTTTTCCGGTTATGACGGAAAAAGCTCGCCGTCGACGCTGTCACCCACGATGCGCAAGCAAAACCCCCGACGCGATGGTCGTCGCGTCGGGGGCTGGATTTTGCGCGTGTCGAGATTAGTGGTTCGAATTATGCGAACTGAAATCGAGGAACCACCAGCCATCGTCCCATTCCAGCGACACCTTTCGCCAAGCGAGCGGCACTTGAGGATAGGGATAGAATGGGCCGATGTAGGGCCAAGCGGTCGGCGAGTACTGCTGCGGATATGTCAACGCCGCATAGTTTGGGTACGAGGCGTAAGTCGGCCAAGCGTAAGCAGGCATGCTGGCGTTGTCGTAGCTGGGGCCGCGTCCCGAGCCTTGAGGTACGAATCCGACCGGCGCGGGCTCCATTCCTGGACCACCCATTTCTGCCATTCCCGGCCCCATTGCCGCGCCGCCATTGCAACCCGCGCAAGCGACCTGGCGAATGGGCATCATGCCAGGCATTATGCCGGAAGGAAGCGGCATGTTGCTCCGGTGCGGCGGCATGGCGCTCATTGGACGCCCAGGGGCCGCGGCCATTGGCGCGGACGGATAGGGCATTGGTGCCGGTTGATTCGTTTGTTGGTATGCGTGAACGACCTCCGACGAATCGCGGTCGGTGCCCTCCTGACTTGCTCGGTCCAGGGCAGCGGCTAGGTCGCACCGATCCTGCCCGTTGGCCGGTTGGGCATCGCTGGCTGACGCCGCGTCGGTTGGTATCTCCAGCTTGTATTGGACGCGGGAGACACCCTTTACGTGCTCCGCGAGTCGTACGGCCATGGTCCGTTGCTGGACGCTGGTCACCGTACCCTCCAGATATGCAACGCCATTGTGGTATTTGATGTTGATGCGATAGTTGTGCAACTGCCCGCTTTGCTTGAGCTGGGCGCCGATCCGGTTAGCCATCTGCTGATCGGCGGATATACCGGCAAACGCGGTAGCCGCTTGCATCGCGGCGGCCAGCATAGCGAGAAATAGGACTCTGCGCATTTGTATCCCCCCTAAGACAAGAACATGCCATCGCATCCGACTGGGCGGAGGCGTGCAAGCTTGAGATCAATCGCAAGGCGAGTCCGGAGACACCGTGCTCCCGACTGCTAGGCGCGACTGCCCGAATGGTAGTTTCGGCTTCCGGTCGTGCCGAAAGGGAGTTTTTTTCCGATTTTACCGATCGCCCTGTTGCGTCGAAGCAGTCTAGGCAAGGCTTGCGGCCGGCCTCGTCGGCATCGACCTACTCTGCATGCGAAGCTAGTGCACGTGGTGGTGGACGGATCGGTACTCGCCGAGCTTGCGAAAATCGACGACGGCGGTGAGCACCATGGCGATGAGCGTGATTGCCGACAGTCCCCAAGCACCAGCATGCGTCTGTTCACACGCCCAAATGGCGCCGCCAATCATTAGCATTGCGGCATAAAAGACGACTTGAATTAAGCCTTCGAGGGACGAGCCAGCCGCGACACGAGTTCCATACGCTGTTGCAAGACCGGCGATGTGAAGAAAAATCCAAACAACAATCCATGTAGTGGGAGCATCCATGCGGGGTCCTTCACCGGAAATCATTTCCGGACGTTTTTTGGCACGAGGCTCGATTTTCGAGACTGCGGGATCGTGCCGTGGGAGTGGGTGGTGGTGCCGGGCGGGTAAGCGACTGGCGTACCATACGAAGCTGCGATCGGGCGGGGAATATCAGTTCCTGGCCGATAACTGCCTGATGGGGAACGGCTTAAGTAAGGCATGCGACACGTCGATTGTGGGACGGCTACATTCGCCGCAGCTTGGCAAATTGTACTGATTTTGCAAATATTACATCTTGCGTCGACTTTAGGGGATACCTGCTTGTGCTGTGTGCGTCGTCGTATTTTGCCCACGATGAGCAGTTTGATGGTACGAAAATTGCCTAGATAAAAGCGGTAACAACCTAACGGATGTAGAAATGCGTTTGAATCGATGATTTGGCATAACTTCCTCTAGCCGGTTGGTGGGCACGACCAGGCTCTATTCTCCGGAACAGCTACTGTAGAGCATCTCGCATTTTTCAGCTGCAACGTCAGTTAGCCGCGAGGGTTGCGCGCGATGTCTCATCGCCCCCCGCAGGCAACTTGCTCGACGTGCTTCGCGCCCGATACAGACATTGGGGTTCTCCCATCGGCTGCCCGGCGTTCCCGTCGCGCTGAATAATTCGCAGACAACCACGTTTCACCATCCTGGTGAAAATGTGTCACCGTATTTGTGCGCTCTCTACATTAGTGGGTAGGACTGGGATAGGAGAATTTTTTGGTTCGGCATTAGAATTGGGGCGTGAATCGAAGGGAATGACGCTCCCCCTAGAGAATTCTTCGTGAGCGACAGCAGGAGCGGCACGATGGTTGCAGCGTGTACACCCCTAACTGTGCGCGCCGTGGAACCCTCTGACCCGCAGCATGAAGCTCGGGCCATTTGCTCACCCGCGGCCTTCAACAGGTCCGCCAGACAACGAGGTCTTGCCGATGAATTCGGATGTCCCCAGGCTCAGTGCAATGCAGTACCGCGATCAAGAATTCCGCTACGACGCGGAGTTGCTGATGGAGCTGGAAAGCCAATTTGTCCGGGAGCTTTCCGGCGGCAAGCAGTATCGCCAGAAGCGATCTGGCCATTCCAAGCGCAGAAAATCGCCCAAGGCTTCCCATCCCGGTTACGGCTTCGCTGGTCGGCGTAACCGAAAATGGAATTGGTAGCGGCGTCAAACGCTCGTGAAATCGGGTCGCACCTAAAATGGTCGTGGGCGTTCGGCGACCGCTTCGGTCAGCGAGAAGTCGGTGCTCCCCGCGACGCATTGGCGGTATCGGCCGCCGGCTTGGTCAAGCGTACAAGTTCCGCCTCGAGCTGAGCAATCTGGACGTTTTGATTCGCTACGTTGCCTTTTTGGTCGACAAGCACCATGAGTGGCAACGTTAGCACCCCCATTTCGTTGGCCAATCGACCATCGAGGCCGCCCGGCTCGTAAATCTGCTTCCAGGGAATCTTATTTTGCGCCAAATATTCCTTTGCTGCGGAGGGATCGTCGTCGAGGCACACACCGATGATTTGAAAATCGGATCCGCCCTTCTTGGCATAGAAATCGCGCAGTAAAACCATGTCCTCCTTCCAGCGCTCGCCGATGGTGGCCCAGTAGTGGACGAGGACCACTTTGCCGCGATATTTGGGCGATGAAATGTCGATGGTGCCGCCGTCGATTGTACTGCCCCGCAGCGCGAGCACCTTGCCGACCGAATTAAGTCGTTGAAGGGCGCCCTTGGCCTTTTCAGCCGAATTGGCCTTAGGAAAATTAGTGACCAATTGCTGATAGGACTTGGCCGCATCGGCGCTCTTGCCCATGAACTCCTGGTACATGCCTAATTGAAACAGCGCTTCAGCCGTATCGGTGCACTTTGGGTACTGGCTCACGAACGCCTGCAGGTCGGTTAGCCATTTCTCCTGTAGCTTACCGGCATCGGCGGACGGGTCGTGCTGACTGACAGCGAATTGCGCCCATAACCGTTGGAACGCAACATGGGCGATGAGGTCTTCATCTGCTTTATCGTCGGTGAGCTTTTTCTGCAATTGTTCGAGCTGGTCGGTTCCCTTCGGGTAATTGCCCGACTGGATTGCCATTCCAAGGATATCGGCGATCTGCCGATACCATTGGCCGCGATCTTTTTCCGGACTGACGTCTGCCAGGTTTTGCAGAATATCAACGCGTTGTTCGATGTTGGCCGCCAATTTATCTGGCTCGATCGAGTCGGATGCCTTGTCGAGCTGTTCCAACTGGGCCATCAGCTTTTGCATCTTGTCGTTCGGCGGATGGTCGCCGGATATGACACTAGGCGCGAGTGAACTTGGGCCTACCAAAAGACCACCGCGCATCGGCTGACTATCGACACCAACAGCCGGCGCGTCGATCAGTTTCCACGTATTGCCGACTGCAACGAGGGTTCCCAAATAGATTTGATCGTGCTTGGTATCGGTCTGCACCAAGGCAGTCGCGTTGTCGCAAACGGTGATGTCCTTGGTCGACCCGGCGGTTCCAATCGGAATTGTACCGGGACGCCCGCTACTGAAATCGGTGTAATGAGTTTTCGAAGTGACAACGGACTGGTTGGCGATGATCTTCGCAAACGCGGTTGGCGCACTTTTGATTCTTTGATCAATGCTGTCCGTGCGAGCCTTTCCAAAACCAAGGTCGCCCAGCTCGCTCGGCGTGAGCAGCAGAAGCTCGAATCGCGTCTGATCCTGACTCTTCAACGCCAACACCACTTGTTCGGCGACTTCCTGGGGCGAAATTACTTTCCACGAGTCGATGCGGCCATCCTCGTTCTTGTCGATCGCCCATCGCGTGCCGGCCGTGTTGAACCAACGATACTGGTCGGCCTTGTTGTTAAAATCCGAATCGATGTCGCGATACACCTCCACGCCGTTTAAGTAGTAGCACCACATGTCGACGTAGTTGTCGCCGTTGGTGTCGTAGAAGCGGCGCAGGACGTCGCCCTGTCGATTGCGGACTACCCACGCTGATCCGACGCTCTCCTTCTCCAAACGGACCGTGCACTTATCCACTTCGTCCTTGGGCGGTACTGTATAGTCGACCAGCGGTTGCAGGGGCGCCAGCGAAAGGGCTTGCGCCGGCGTGGGCGGTTCGGCTGCCGCAGAATCGCGGGCAACACCAGCGACTTCCGGAATGAGTAGCAAAGCGATTAAATAGCCTGCACTTTTCAAATTCATCCGTGTAACCTCGAGGAAGAATGATTGTCTCTTTGGAAGGGCATGCACTGCGGCACGCCGCGAAGGCCGGGGCTTCTTTATTAATACCGATCGCGCAAACGGGCCCCTACAGAGCGAATATATACGGACTTTCGTTCTTTTGGCGAATGCCAGCCGGAACCGCGGACACGACGATGCAGTCACCAACTACGAATGCTAACTTGCCGATACACCAAAACTCAAAGCAGTGGGGAGGTTGCAACGCCTTTCACAACAGGCCGGCACTATCTAAAATGGTCTGCTTGCAGTGTACGGGTGCGTAGCTCAGTTGGTTAGAGCGCAGCCCTGATAAGGCTGAGGTCCCAAGTTCGAATCTTGGCGCACCCATTTGTGGAGGGGACAGAGGTCGGAGGTCAGAGGTCAGGAAATGGTTCCGACCTCCGACCTCTGACCTCTGCTCTCTCCCTGCGGGGCCGTAGCTCAGTTGGGAGAGCGCTAGCTTTGCAAGCTAGATGTCGGCGGTTCGAGTCCGCTCGGCTCCACTTTAGTCATTGAGCGCGGCAGGTATCAGATATCTCGCGCAACGTGAAACCCAAAGCTACCATGTTTTTTCACGATGCCGCCGGTATAGTTCCGCGGCGGTGACTGCGGCGAAAGTTGGTTGCTCCGTACCGTCAACATCATCCCCACCGCGCACGCATGGCGTATGGCGTTGTTCTTATCCCCGGCGATGGCATTGGGCCGGAAGTTGCGGCGGGTACGCGGCGCGTCGTCCACGCCACTGGAGTAGATATCGATTGGCGGACGCACCTCGCGGGTCAGTCAGCGCTCGAAGCGCTGGGCAACCCTCTACCGGATGAGACGCTTGACGCTGTGCGAAAAGCGCACGCGACTCTCAAGGGTCCGACCGCGACTCCGAGCGGCACGGGCTTCCGCAGTGTGAATGTGGAGCTGCGACAGCGGCTGCATCTTTACGCCAATTACCGTCCGGCACGATCGATGCCTGGCGTGCCGGCGCGATACGAAGACGTCGATTTGATCGTCGTTCGCGAAAACACGGAAGGGCTCTACAGCGGCTTGGAACACGAAGTCGTACCAGGCGTTGTGGAAAGCTTGCGAGTGGTGACCGAAGAAGCATCGGAACGGATTGCCCGATTTGCGTTCGAAACGGCGCGGCGGCAAGGCCGTCGGCGTGTCACGTGCGTTCACAAGGCGAACATTCTTAAGTTGAGCGATGGGTTGTTCTTGCGCACGTGCCGCCGTGTTGCTGAATCGTATCCTGAAATCGTGTTCGATGATTCGATCATCGACGCCGCGGCAATGAAGCTGGTGCTCAACCCGCGATCGTTCGATGTGATGGTGATGGAAAACCTGTTTGGAGACATCGTTTCGGACCTGACGGCCGGATTAATCGGGGGCCTCGGTCTTGCGCCGAGCGCGAATGTAGGAGATGGTGTTGCCGTGTTTGAGGCGGTACATGGCTCCGCACCAGATATTGCGGGCAAAGGGGTGGCCAATCCGACGGCACTGATTCTCAGCTCGGTACTAATGCTCCGATATTTGGGCGAAAAAGCTGCCGCCGACCGCGTGGAGAACGCCGTGAGAAGCGTCTACTCTTCAAAGATTGTGCGGACGGGCGATCTCGGCGGCAATGCCACCACAAGCCAATTCGTGGATGCCGTAGTGGCAAAAATGGGGCAATAGCCAAACCTGGCACTCTGTGACCGGTGAATGGCGGCGGCTTGTTTGTGATCGCCATTCAGGCCGCCTATAATAGGTGCGTCATACATTGGGGAATAAGGCTACTCTTGCCGCGATACGTTCGGAGTCGGATTGTGAATAAACGTCTCCTTCGAGCATTCGGGATGGCGATTGTCGCGACAGTTGCCGCGCTCATGGTGGGTGGCGGCAGTTGCGCTTTCGCGCAAGCGGTAACCGTCATGCAAAATGGCAAGCCGGTCACCCTTAACGCCGAACAGTTGAAGCACATGCAGATGGCGCCCGGCGCCCAACCGGCT
>DASZZA010000029.1:0-4784 GCA_035545135.1 Lacipirellulaceae bacterium
TACAAGGCCGTGCGCGACGAACATTGGAAGTATATCCACTACTTGGATTTACCGAATGCCGACGAATTGTACGACTTTCGGAATGATCCTTACGAGCTAAAGAACATCGTTCACGATCCGTCCGCCGCAGCCCCACTGGCAAAAATGCAGAACAAGTTGCAACAGTTGTTAGCTAAAACCGGCGCGAAATAACTTAAATCATTGCGTATGCGTCTTCGATTCCCGTTGAGTTGGCTGACGGTTGTAGTTTTTTTTGCGTTAGCTTACCCGGGCATTCCGGTCGCACTCGCGCCCACTGCCAATGCACAGCTTTCAACGGCGACAAAAACCGCGATCCCGAATGCGCGAGGCGCCGAATTCCCGCCGGAACTGGTGAATTGGTCGGCATCGCCTGGCAATCCTGTCTTCACCGCCGAGGGCGCTGGTCATTGGGACGTGAAGATTCGCGAGCGCGGTTGGATCCTGCGCGACGGCGATACCTACCGACTCTGGTTCACTGGATACGATGGCACACGCGAGGGCATCAAGCTACCGGGCTACGCCACGTCGCACGACGGCATCCACTGGAAACAATGGGCGAAGAACCCCATCTACCGGGACCATTGGGTCGAGGACATGTCGGTTGTCCGCCGCGGTGGAACATATTACATGTTCGCCGAGGGCGCGCATCAAAATCACGCTGAAATGCTCACGTCTAAAAACGGAATTGAATGGAACTGGCAAGGCGAGCTCGACGTGCGCTTGGCCGATGGAAAGCATCCGGCCCCCAAACCGTGCGGCACGCCGACCGTTTGCGTCGACGACGACAAGTGGTACCTGTTTTACGAATATCTCGACCGCGGCGCCTGGCTGGCTACGACGAAGGACCCGATGTCGCGAGTTTGGACGAACGTGCAGAACGGCCCCGTGCTGCGCCCTGGCCCCGGCCAATATGATAAAGATCTGATCGCCATTGATCAGATCATCAAATACCGGGGAATCTATTACGCGCTCTATCACGGCAGCGGCAGCGGCACCGCCATACCCCGCACGTGGAACACCGACATCGCGCGGTCCACCGATCTTATCCATTGGCGCAAGTACGCTAGTAATCCCATTGTGGACGACAACAAATCGAGCGGCATTGTGGTCCCAAGTGCCGGCGGCGCGGCATCCCAACAAGGATTTCGGCTTTATACGATGCACGATCGCGTCGACCTGTTCGAACCCGATGCGCGCCGTCAGCGACCGTGAGCCGCAGCGGAGTGCTGCAAAGGGCGTCGCGAACCTACTACCCGCTCACCACGCCCTCCGCAAAGCCTGAAGACGTGCCACCCTGGACTCATGGACACCCACGATTACTTCCACACAGGAGTTGCCGCGCGGTACGCGGGTTGCACTGCTTCGTACTCGGTGCCGCTATGTCGCGACTTAAAATGCCATTACCGCCGATGGAGGCCGACACGGTCGAAGAGATTCCGCGAGGCCGGGAGTGGCTATATGAACCGAAGTGGGATGGTTTTCGTTGCATCGCGTTTCGTCGCGGTAAAAGGGTGGAATTACAATCAAAGTCAGGAAAACCACTTACGCGATACTTTCCCGAAGTGGTGGCCGATTTGGCAAAACTGCATGCCAACCAGTTTGTGCTTGACGGCGAACTCGTGATCCCGATCGGCAACCGCTTATCGTTCAATGATCTGCTCATGAGAATTCACCCGGCCGCCAGCCGGATCCGCAAACTCGCCCACGAAACGCCGGCCATGTACATTGTGTTCGATCTGCTTGAGGATCGCACCGGCATGCTCACCGACCTTGCGCTCGAAAAACGACGCAAGCGCCTCGCAACGTTCGCCAGACAAGAGTTCAACCGCTCGGACCGAGTCGCTCTTTCACCCGCTACTCACGATGTGAAGATCGCCCGCCGATGGTTCGCATCTGCAGGCAAAGCGCTGGACGGGATCATTGCTAAGCGTACCAACGTTGGTTACCAATCCGACGATCGCACCGGCATGGAGAAGATCAAACGACAGCGGACGGCCGATTGCGTTGTCGGCGGCTTCCGCTATGCGACCAAAGGCCGCGTCGTCGGATCGTTACTTTTGGGGTTATACAATTCCGACGGCTTGCTGGATCATGTCGGCTACACGTCGAGCATGGCGCGGTCCGAACGGGCGGCGCTCACGCGCAAACTAAAAAGGTTGATTGCGCCGCCCGGCTTTACCGGTAAAGCGCCGGGCGGACCTAGCCGCTGGAGCACGAAGCGATCGACCGAGTGGGAGCCGCTCAAGCCGAAGCTCGTTATCGAAGTCGAGTACGACCATTTCACGGGCGGGCGCTTTCGCCACGGTACGCGATTCATCCGTTGGCGGCCGGACAAGGCGCCGCGACAATGCAATATGGAACAAGTGAGCCATTCCGGCACGGGCTCGCTCAAGCTCCTCAAAAGGAACGGTAAAGTGTAAGGCGCCAAATGTATTTTTCGAATGCGCCAAGATCGTCATATTTGGCTTGAACAGATATTAAAGGTACATGAGCAAGTTACTCTTGGTTATCGCCGTTGTTGTTGCACTGCCGAACTTAGCGAGCGCTCGCATTTGGACGGATTCGACAGGCCGCTATACGATCGACGCGGATCTGATCGCGTTCAATGGCCAAATGGTTGTGCTTAAGCGTGCTGACCATCAACTCGGCGAAGTGCCCATCGACAAACTGTCGAAGGCCGACCGCAAGTATCTGGTAAGCAAGGAAGCAAACGACGCGATGGCACAAGTCGCCAGCGCGAAACAGACGTGGACCATGCGTAGCGGATTGAAAGTTGTGGGACGAGTGGTCGGATACGCGCGGAAGGAACTGATCCTCCAACGCCGCGGCGGGCAAATCTACGTGAACGATCGCCTATTCGATGGCTTGCCCAGAATTTATCAGATCATGATCCCCAAGATCGTCGCCCACTCGGCGCATTTGGCCCGCGACGACAAGCAGGGGCTGGATGATTGGCTTGTCGGGCAGCAGGGGCAACCTCGATCGTTCACCGTAGATGGCGCGCTGCTTCAATTCGAGGATGGCAATGAATACGTGGTGCCGTTTTTCTTCTTCTCGGAAGGCGATCTCGCGCTACTGAAACCTGGCTGGGACCAGTGGGTCGCCGCCAAGACGAAACAACAGCAGGACCAGCAACAACAGCAGTCGTTTCTTTTGCAATCGCTAATGGCGGCTCGCCAGCGCGATCAACAGATCCGGAGCCAAATTGCCGAGATGCAGCTCAATCAGCAAATACTGATGGGCAACACTTCGCTATGGGAGGTGACGCTTTATCCTGGGCGCGGCACCGGCGGCAGACCGCAATGGGTTGTTATGCCCGGAATCAATAGTGGCGTCGCGACGCGAAACGCGTTGGCCCGCTATCCCGGCTACATTCCCGGACCAGTGCGGAAGGTCGCGGGGTACCGGTACTAAGGAAATGCAACGCGAACGGTTGGTGAATAACGCCTTAATGCCGAAAGTTTCTGGAAGCACAGGCGCATGTTCCAGAAGCAGCCTCTGACAATTTGGTAGCTGCACAGGCCGCTTGGCACCGGAAGCTTACGCATACCACTCTACGATTCGCCGGCTCTTTGCGTCCATATCTCTGAGATCGGGGATGTGGTAGCGCGTTCCGTGTGCATCGACTACGAGAATTTGGTGATCGCCGATCCGGCGTACGTCTTCTTCGCTCTTGAGCACAAATTGCGTCGGTCCGCGATCGGTTTCTACCTGCCATTCGCATGGTTCACTGTTGCCGGAGGCCCAGACGATTCGCTCGATCACGGGCACGAATTCGCGCCGTGCCAGCTCGTCTTTGAGCAATCCCCACACGTCCGCCGGCAGGCGCCGCGGGTTCACGATGCATACGAGTTCCGCCCCGTCGGCCGCCCGGACCGAAATCCATGAATCGGGGTCGGAAATCGGGAAGAGTGCCACGGGCGCAACGTTTACGTGGCGTTGGCCGTTCGGATCAATGAACACGAGCTGTCCCCATTGGTCGCGCGCCAAGCCGAACTCCTCCACGGGCTGCCCATTGGTCAGAGCATCGCTCGGTCGGCCATGCGACTTGGCACGTTCCGGCGAACTGTGGCCATTCTCATTTCCGCTCATGCGCCGACTCCTTCGGCCAGTTCGACTTGCATCGCTTGCAGCCGCGCATAGGTTTCCGAAGACTGCACGAGTTCGTCGTGCGAGCCGACGGCCGTGATTTCGCCCCCTTCCAGCACCACCAGCCGACTGGCGCGACGCAGTGTGCTGATACGGTGGGCAATGGCAATAGTCGTTCGTCCTTCAATCAGGTTAGCGAGGGCTTCCTGAATCTCGCGTTCGGTTTCGTTATCGACGGAAGATGTGGCCTCGTCCAAAATGAGGATCCGCGGATCAGTGAGCAGTGCCCGCGCGATGGAAATCCGCTGCCGTTCTCCGCCCGATAACGACTGTCCACGTTCCCCTACGAGAGAATCATAGCCGTCGGGAAGATTCAGAATAAACTCGTGCGCCCGCGCGGCACGGGCGGCGGCAATAACTTCGGCTTGCGACGCTCCCGGCTTTCCGTAAGCAATATTTTCGGCGATCGTGCCATAGAACAGAAATGGCTCCTGCAGCACGATGCCGATATTGGCGCGATACTCCTCCACTGGAAAGGAGCGAATATCCGTATCGTCGACATAAATCGCGCCGGCCGCAACATCATAAAACCGGCAGATCAGATTGACCAATGTACTCTTCACGGCGCCGCTTGGGCCAACGAGTCCGATCATTTCGCCCGGTTCGATTCCTAA
>DASZZA010000030.1:0-4372 GCA_035545135.1 Lacipirellulaceae bacterium
GTGAGACGCGCTTCGCCGTCGAAGTTCTTGTCCGTGCCGGCCATAATCCGCAGCAGCGTACTCTTCCCCGACCCGTTACGGCCCAGCACGCCAATCTTGGCGCCAGGGTAGAACGCGAGCCAGATGTTTTTGAGAACCTCGCGCTGACCGATTTTTTTCGTGAGCGCGGACATTTGAAAGATGTACTTTTGCGACATAAGGAGAATTTAAGATTTCAGATTTACGATTTAAGATTTGGTGGAGTTTCGGCGTGTTGTTTTAACGGTGGCAGCGAAAATGGATACAAGCTGTTTGTTTTCGTCGATCAAGTCCTGAAGCAATTCCATTTTTACAATTCCAGACTCGGCGAGTAGCTCGAGCCAATAAAGCGTTTCGTCCGCTTCGCGAAGAACGATGGAGATCGTTGACAGAAAGTGTTTGCGTGACGTGACTCGCAATGCTTCGCGATAGTTCGCACCAATCGACGTCGCGGACCGCAGCACTTGGCGCCCCAACACGTCGCCCACTCGATTTCTCGGCAATGCCGAAACGAGTCGGACAACACGGAGGGAGAATTGTTTCGTTCGCTGAGCAAGTTCCTTGCTATCCATCGATCAAATCACAAAATCTTAAATCGGAAATCATAAATATTAAATCTCATTCCCATTCAATCGTTGCCGGGGGCTTCGATGAAATATCGTACACGACCCGATTCACGCCTTTCACTTCGTTGATGATGCGGGTGGAGATGCGGGCGAGGAGTTCGGGCGGCAGGTGCGTCCAGTCGGCGGTCATGAAGTCGTCGGTGGTGACGCAACGGACGGCGATGGCGTCGTCGTAGGTGCGGGCGTCGCCCATGACGCCGACGGAGCGGACGGGAAGCAGCACGGCGAACGCTTGCGACGTGCTGCGATAGAGGTTGGCTGCTTTGATTTCGGCGACCACAATCGCATCGGCTTCGCGTAGCGTGTCGAGGCGGTCGCGGGTGACTTCGCCGAGGCAGCGGACGGCGAGGCCGGGGCCGGGGAACGGGTGCCGCCAGACGATTTCTTCGGGCAGGCCGAGCTGGGTGCCGAGTTGGCGGACTTCGTCTTTGAACAGGTCGCGCAAGGGTTCGATGAGGTCGAAGCCGAGCTCGGCAGGCAGGCCGCCGACGTTGTGATGGAGTTTTATCGTATCGGCCGGGCCGTCGGGGGCGGCGCCGCTTTCAATTACGTCGGGGTAGGTGGTGCCTTGGGCGAGGAACTTGGCGTCTTTGATTTTGCGGGCCTCGGCAGCGAAGCATTCGATGAACGCGTGGCCGATGATGCGGCGCTTTTCCTGCGGCTCGGCGACGCCAGAAAGTGCGCTGAGGAAGCGGGCCTCGGCCTTCACGACATGCAGGTCGGTTTTGAAGTGCTTGGTGAATTCGTCGATGACCGATTGCTCTTCGTCTTTGCGCAGCAGGCCGTTGTCGACGAGGATGCAGGAAAGTTGTGGACCGATTGCCTCGTAGAGCAGTGCGGCGACGACGGACGAATCGACGCCGCCCGATAGGCCGCAGACGACGCGGTGATGGCCGACGCGCTCGCGCAATTGCCCGATCGTTTGCTGGGCAAAATCGCCGAGTCGCCAAGTGCCCGTGCAATGGCAGACGTTGGTGAGGAAGTTGGCGAGGATTGTTTTGCCGTCAGGCGTGTGCGTGACTTCGGGGTGAAACTGCAGACCGTAGAGTGATCGGGCCCGATGCTTCACGGCGGCCAGTGGGCAGGTGTCGGTGCTGGCGAGCGGGATGAACTGATCGGAAATTACTTCGACCTGGTCGCCGTGGCTCATCCAGACCTCGGTTTCGCGGCGGACACCGGTGAAGAGATCGTCGGATTCCTTGGCGGCCGTGATGTGGCAACGAGCGCGGCCAAATTCGCGCACCGCGTGACTCTGCACGCGGCCGCCGAGCGCCTGGCACATGAGCTGCATGCCATAACAAATGCCGAGCACCGGGAAGCCGAGGTCGAAGAGTGCGGGGTCGCATTGCGGCGCGCCATCGGCATATACGCTGGCTGGTCCGCCGGAAAGGATGATGCCTCTCGGAGCGAGCTCGCGCATGCGCGCTGCCGAGATATCGTGTCGCACGATTTCGCAGTACACGTGCTGCTCGCGGACGCGTCGCGCGATGAGCTGAGCGTACTGTGAGCCGAAATCGAGAACGAGCACGCGTTCGGCGGCGAGATCGGACGCAGTGTCTTGGGTTTTAGTTGGCATGGCGATGGGATTATAGCGCTACACGTTGAGGTGAACCAGTAGCGTCGTCGTGCGGTTACGCTTATGCTTGCGATGGAAGGATTGTCCAAGCCGCCGGCTTGGCGGCAAATACCGCGGGCGAGTTGGCGGCTTGTTGGTGGCTTGGAAAATGCGAAGCAGAATCGATGAGAATACTTTTGACGAACGATGATGGCATTTACGCGCCGGGGTTGGCGGCGATGGAACATGCGCTGCGGCGGTTGGGTGATGTGATCGTCGTTGCACCGGCGGTGGAGCAGAGCGGGGTGGGACATTCTATCACGTTTCTTAGTCCACTGATGGCGAAGGAAGTGTACGAAGGCGATCGGCGGCGCGGCTGGGCGGTTGAGGGGAGCCCCGCGGATTGCGTGAAGCTGGCGGTGGCGGAGTTTTGCCCGAAACCCGATTTGCTCGTGAGCGGAATCAACGGCGGGCTGAACTTGGGTATTAACGTGCTCTATTCGGGCACGGTGGCGGGGGCCACGGAAGGGGCCGTGTTTGGGCTAACGAGCATTGCCGTTTCATTGGAATACGATGAGCATGCCCGGTTCGACGAGGCGGCTGAGATGGCGTTCGGATTGATCGAGCAGATACTGAAGAGATCGGACACTGGGGACCATTGCTTGTACAATATCAATATCCCAACGGTCGCATTTGAGCGGCCGACGGAAGTTCGCGTCGTGCCGATGGCGACGGTTGGCTGGCCGGCCGAGTTCGATCGGCGCGAGGATCCGAAAGGGCGTCGGTACTACTGGGCGATGGGGACGCCGGCGGTGCCGGTGGAAGGAGAACTGACCGACCTGCAGGCTTGGGAACGAGGCTACGTGACAATTACGCCCCTGCGGATTGATCGGACCGAACGCGAGATGTTGGAGCGGATGCGGAATTGGCAGTTGATGCTGGGAACCGCGGATTGACGCGGATGAACGCGGATGAATGACGAAGAGTGAAATCTGCGTTGATCTGCGGCTTGAACACACTCCGCAACATTTGGGGAGCAGTTTCATGTCGAACCAAAAGGCATTTCGTTTCGTTTTAATCGCACTATTTGCGGTTGGGCTATCCGGCTGCGGGTCGTCAAGCGGCGGCAGTAGCCAGGGGGAGAGTATGGATGCGGCGGTGCGCGCGATTGATGCCCAAAAGGCGGAGGAGAGGCAACAAAAGGAAGATGCGGCTGCCGTGAAACTAGCAGCCGAAAAGAAGGCAGAGGCTGAGCGCAAGGCTGCGGAAGATAAAGCGGCGAAGGCCCAGGCCGCGTCGATGCACAAGGTTGGTGACCGACCAGCGGTCGCCCCGGGCGGTTATTACAGTGCGATCATAGGCGCGCGTCGACACATTTTGAACGTGGTCGACAGTCTTTCCTGGATCCAAGGCGTGCGAAACTTCAAGGCGGAAAAGGGCCGCAAGCCAAAGGACACCGCGGAGTTTATGAAGGACTGCGTTGGGGCCTATCAGCTCGATTTGCCCCGCCTCGAGCCAGGGCAAGAGTATCTGTACGATCCAAATGGGCAGACGGACGGCGACTTCGGGCAGCTCTATGTCGTCGAGCAGCAATCGGCGCCGAGTAGTGTGCCGGCTCCACCCGGGGCGCCGGCTCCGAAGTGAAGTGAGCGCTAATCGTGGCCGCAGCCAATTTTGAAGCATAAGAACACATGGCCGCACAATCGTTCCAAGCGGACCAATTGCACGCTCATCTTGCGGCCCATTCGGCTGGACTTTTCGAGACGTTGCGAAAACGCCACGCCGCTTGAGTACTTCGTCACGCGACTAAAATGGACGTTGGCGGGCGACATCGCCGCGGCAATCCTCTTTTCGGTTCGAATCTTCCTCGACGTTCCCCAATGATGAACATCCTTTCGCGCGTTGGCTGGTTTGTAGTCGTCCTTGTTTTTGCGCCGTGCACAGCATGGTGCGAAGCGCCATGCACTTCGTGCGCGCAGCCGGTGTGTGCTGCGCAAGACGATTCGCGGCCGAGTTGGGTCTTTATGCGGAGCACGTATACGCACGATCCGCTGACGGGCGCGCGGGTCGCTCAGTATCAGCGATTGCCGGCAATTGAACCATTGGAGGACGAACGGCTCGTCACAAGCCGGTACCATCGCACACAGACGAACCTCCGCGGCACGAGCGGCTC
>DASZZA010000031.1:0-3414 GCA_035545135.1 Lacipirellulaceae bacterium
CTCTCGAACAGGTCGGTCATCCAGCAATGAAGCGGTGCGACGCCGCTGCGGATCAGTACCCCCGCAGTGAGCATTCCTATTGCAAGAACAGACGCCTTTGCCTCGGAGCCGACAGCAGTAAACATCGCCCAGCCCACTGCCAACAGGCCGAACGCGAGCAGCATGTGAAGCACAAAAACGCGCGTGGGCCGGCCGTGCCCACGCAATTCGAGCCACGGCGGGACGGCTTGCGCAGCAAGCAATGCGATGATCCCCCAGGGCTGGCGACAGGCTAAAAGGGCCAGCAACAACGATAACGAAACGAGCATTCCGCCAAATGAAACGCGGCGAAATTTCGTCCGTAGCGTGGCGAGCGTGATCGCGAAGTACAGCAGCGCGGCCAGCGGCAGGAGAGGCGCGCTGAGCCGATCAATCAGCAAGACTTCAGGACCGAGAAGCGCCGACATCAAGTCCCCTCGATCGTGCGCTTCGAACGCATTCAACGTGCCGAAATCAATCCACCCTCCCACTGCCAACGCGAGCGACATTCCGGTCGCGATGAGAGACCACCTCCAGGCGACCTCGGGATCGCGGACACGTTGCAGCGCCAATGCACCTATCAACGGGGCAACGATGGCCAGTTCGAGCCAGGGTAAGTGAAGTTCAGGCATGTGTAGGGTTTACGATCGGCGGCTGACCAAACTTTCCGTTTTGATGCCTCATCAAGCAACCGGACTCCAGCCAGTTCGGCTGGTTCGCTCAGCCGCAGCGAGGCATACGGGAGCCATGTTAATCCACGCAAATCTCCTCATCGATTCAATTACAGCCTCAGTTCCTCGACAACGTCAGCATGCAATTGAACTTCGTCAGAGGCGCGGGGGACGCCCCCCGACAGAAACTCGGTCCAGCGGCGTTCGAGCCGGTCGCACGTCTGAAACAGGCGCAGGAACGGATGAACGGCGAATTCATACAGCAAGCTATCGAAGTGGCCTCGCTCCATTGCGAAGCGATAGCACCCATCGCGCACTGCGGTGAACACCGGGTACCTTCTGGGGGGTTCCGGATTCTCGTTCTCGCGACGCAAATGCCCGCCGATCGCGTTTTCAAGCGTGTGGTAATCGTGGAGCAGCGTGGGTGCTCGCAATAACTGAAGTGTTCGCAGGCAGGCATGCCCGAGAATGTGGATCAGCGGGATATACCGCAAGCCGAAGCCGATTTCTGCGACGACAATGCCGACTTGCGTGAGCGACGCAAAGGCCAAAGCGCTTTTGATGTCCGATTGCACACGGGCCGTCATCGCGGCAAAAAGCGCCGTGGCTAAACCAACCACCACCACGATGGCCGACAAGGCGATGGAGATATCGAAGATGGGGCTCACGCGCAGCAATAGAAAGGCGCCGAGATGGACGGATAACGCGCCGTAGAAAATCGCGCTCGAAGGCGTGGGGCCCTCCATCGCGCGTGGCAACCATCCGGAAAACGGAATAAGCGCCGATTTGCCGGCAGCCGCCACCAATAGCAGAACGCCGACGAACAGGGCCTGGTGATTGGTCAATGCCGCGTGCCCTTCAGGCCAGGGTCCCGTGCCCATCAATCCGTTGAAATCGCCGGCGCCCGTAATGTGGTGCAGCGCCACGGCGGCAATCAAGAACGCCGCATCCGCCAGGCGGTACACGCTCCACACCCGAATCCCATTGCGAACCGGACCTGGTCGTTCCTGAAAATATGCGACCAACAGCGCCGACGACAGGCCGACGAGTTCCCAACCGAGAAACAGGACTTCGATCGTTCCCGCTAGTGAAGTAACGATCATTCCCAAGGCAAACAGCGAGTAGCAGACATAAAATCGGCCGTATCCGGGCTCGCGGTGTAGATATCTGCTCGTGAATGCGCCGACCGTGCCGCACAGTAGGAACGACAATATGACAAACGGAACCGATAGCCGATCGAAGACAAATTTCAGATTAAAATGAAAATGCTGCGGAGTAATGACGACCCAATTCCCCAGTTCGATCGGCACGTCCCGCGTGTCGAACACCAGCATCATGCCGAGAATAGCAATGGCGGCTAGCAGGCCGATGAGTGTCGACGCATAAGTGTAGCGATTGATCGTGGGCTCGCTTAAAGGTCGACCGATTAGAGGGGGCAATCCGAGAACGGCCACAAGCGCTGCCGGGCTCGCAATGACCAACACACCCAGGAGGGAAAACAGCAATGGGACACTCATGATCGTTCTTTTGCGAGGTCGGCCGGCCGCACACTGGCGAAGCCCAAGTGCTCGCGCCAGCCCCGGTACCAGTCGAGCGATGAGCCGACATCAGGAAGTACGCTGGTTTCCGGTAGATACACCTCGAACCGGTCGCGGACAAACAAATGGATTTGAGATGTCGATGGGTCGAGCGTCGCCAATTGCACCCATCCGCCGTGCACCAGTCGGCGGATGGATTCGTGGCGATTCATGACTTGCAGCATCACATCGGGGGTTGTTTCCACCACAATTAGAAGCCGCACCGGATCGTGAATTTCGACCATCTGCCATGGTAAACCGGGCCGCAGATCACTGGACGCGCCGTTCATCACGCCGAGGAGCGACGTAATATTGTGCGGCAATTTTGTCCCGCAACCGTAGCCCGTAGGATCGACGTACGAAAAGTAGTATTCAAGATTGATGCCCGCACACACCGGCACAACCGCTTGCAGGATGTCGGCCAATACCGTGCCGTGTTCGTCGTCCAGAGTCGGGTCGTACGACTGCAAAAACGCGCGCCGATCGAGGAAAAGTCCTCGCGACCAGGTGCGTCGGCCGACGAAACAGAGGGCATTGGTGGCGTGACCATATTCGGGGCGGACTTGCGACAGGTCTTCTGATCGGCCTTCGACGTGGCGCAGCGCTTCGTCGTACGTGAGATCGAGCGCGGCCGATTCAAATCGCCGGCAGCGCTCGTGTGCGCTGCGCTTTCTGGCTTTTTCCAGCATGGCGCAAGCGTGCGCCAGATCGTCTTCGTGTGTGGCGGGAAAACTATCCAGATCGTAGTACGTGATGCTGTCGTCGCACGTGTTGTGGTAACTGCCGAGGAACATGGTATCGTCGGGAATTGACAAGCCGCGTTGTGCTAACACGACGCGGACCCGGCGATTATTCGCCATTTGAGCGAACGCGCGTGCATTTGGACCACCGCGGCCGCCGGCGCAAGCACCGCAGTCGTGGGCCGCTTCGTGTGGATTGTTCAAGCTCGACGAGCCATGTCCCACGAGGATGACCAGCCGTGATAAATTGTTTCTCAAACCCAGGTCACGCAGCATTCGTTCCACGATTTGGGCCATTTCGTCGACTGTAAATCCGATGTGGCCGCCTTCAGGGCCGGGCGGCTCCAGGGTGCGCTCTAATTGTAACTCGGTCATGGCCGGCGGCCGTACGAAATCACCGAGCAGTCG
>DASZZA010000032.1:0-8145 GCA_035545135.1 Lacipirellulaceae bacterium
GAGATGGCCGCCTGCGATTCCAAGTAGAACTGTTCCTGCCCGCCGCTGGTGAACCCGCCGCTGATTCGGTGGGGTGCGGCAGCGAGTTGCTCGTCGACGTCCCCGCGTGCAATTCGCCGGCACGGGCCCAAAAACTTCTGCCGTTGAATCGAGTCGGTCAATTCCAAGATTGGTTCGGCCGCTCGGCAATGAACACGAACCGCCGTCCGCCCTCTCTCGAGCGCCGCCGGTGATTCTGCCGCGACGATCGCGACCGGCTGGCCCAAATACAACAGTTCGCCGTCGGCCAGAAACGGCTCGTCTGCCACGACAGCGCCAAACAGATTATGACCCGGCACGTCGGCCACCGTGTAACACCCGATGACGCCGGGAATCGCCAAGGCCGCGCTTGCGTCGACGCCCAGCAATTGGCCCGCGGCAACGGGACTTCCGACAAAGCCGACGTAAAGTTCGCCGGCGAGCGGGCGCAAATCATCGATATACGGCGCCAGGCCTGTCACATGGCCCACCGCCGAATCGTGCGGCACGGCTTTCCCAGCACTTGGCATGTCTAGATCCCCTCGCTAAACCGGTGCGGCAACGGCCTGCATTTCATGATAAAACTTTAGCAGCACGTTGCGCGTCAGTTGGAAGCGGTAATCGGCCGCACCTCGAACATCACTAATCGGCGTGATTTCGGCGACCGCGACATCGCCCGCTGCCCGCATGGTTTCTTCGTCCAGAGTCCGGCCGATTAAGTACGATTCTGTGTTTCGCGCACGGATGACCGTGGGGCCTACCGCGCCGAAAGCAACGGCCGCGTCGTCAATTATTTCGCCGTCGAGCCGCACGCGAATCGCGGCGGTGAAGCTGGCAATATCCAGATCAAGTCGCCGCGAGATCTTGTAAAGTCGCAAGCGTTCATCCTCGGCCGGCAGTGGGACACGCACCTGCGCAATGAGCTCGCCCGGCCTAAGATCGAATTTCTTATAGCCTTTGTAAAACTCCGTGATCGGTACGGTTCGCGCGCCGCTGCGACTACGCAACTCGAGCGTCGCGTCCATCACGAACAGAAATGGCAGCGAATCGGCGATCGGCGAGGCATTGGCGATGTTTCCGCCGATCGTGCCGGCGTGTCGGATTTGCGGTGCCCCAAACACCGAGATGATTTTGTAGAACTCCGGCACGACCTCTTCGCAGATTTCTTCAATGGCTGCCCAAGTGGCCCTGGCGCCCAGTAACAGTTCGCCGTCTTCGATCGCGACGCCCTCCAATTCGCTGGCGCGATTCAAATCGAGAATCTTCCTCGGCAATGTGAGCGATTTGTTGATTCGTACTCCGATGTCGGTTGCGCCGGCGACGATCGTTGCGTCCGGATGCGCGCCCAGAAACTCCAATGCCGCCTCGAGACACGGCGGCGACATGAACACGTGCTCGTCGTCGTCCCATTTCGCCCGAATTTCGATAGGTTCATCGCGCCGTCCGGCGCACTCACTCAATATTTGTGCGCTCGGATAAAGCGATTCGATACGGGGATGACGAGCGGCGTCGATCGTGCGACCCGCCTCGATGATCGGCAAATAGCCGGTGCAGCGGCACAAGTTACCGGTCAAACCGCATCGCATGGCCGCCTCATCCAATTCGTTGCACTCCTCCAGTATTCCTGTCATCGCGACGACAAACCCGGGCGTGCAGAAGCCGCATTGCGAGCCGTGGCAGTCAATTATCGCGCGCTGTACCGGGTTCAATTCCGCTTCATCGCCCAATCCCTCTACGGTAACGATGTGCGTCCCATCGAGCTGAAAAATGAATTGGATGCATGAGTCAACGGCTCGATAAACCAGTCGGCTCCCCTCCCCTGTCACGCCCAATTCGGAGGGGGGGAAAGGGCACGGACTTGCGCGCCCAACGAGCACACTACAGGCCCCACAGTCGCCCTCGCTGCACACGATCTTCGTACCTACAAGGCCCAGCGCGCGGCGCAGGTAATCGGACAGCGAAAGAAATGCCTCGCGACCTCGGACCTCATGACGGCGACCATTCACCCAAATCAACACGTGGTCGAGCATCTGGGCACGCTCCACTCTGGCCGCCTGACCGATACAGATTGTGATGAGAAAAACGGGCCCCCATGGCCCGTCGCAACGCATCTATTCGATGATCGTTTATTATTGAGCCCCTCTGCCGCCAGGTCAACGATCTCAACGACCAATAGGGCGTCTGATTGAAGAATCGCTTTGGCGATTGCTCCTTCATTGTATAATCGCTCTACTCGTGGCGAAGCCCATAGGTGGACGCTTTTGCGGTCAAGCATCATCGGGGATAGCATCCATGAGAGCTCGCGTGCGCTTTTCCCTCAAAGCCCTTTTGGCTGCCATGGCGCTATTAGCGATTGGTCTCGGTGTGTGGATTTCTTACGCGAATTACAAACTTCATATGTTGACGGCGCTTAGAAAGGAAGGCGCGATCGTAATTATTAGAGATCGCACTCCTAAGGCCTTGCAATCCATCGGCGTCAAGCAGCTAAGTCCGTTTTGCTCTGTGCCTACGATAGAATTCTATGTCACTCCGCGGGGATCGGACGCGCTAATTGGAAATAGCGACAAACCTATGTCGAAAGCCGATGCCCAGGAATATCTCTTAGCGAAAGAGGCCGAAGCCCGGACGTATGGAGCAACGGACGTTCAACTTGTCGTAATTGATAGCTTCGATTCTGAGTGGATGAAATTCGCAATTCAACACTCGATGTCGGCGATCGGCGATAGCAAGCAACGCTATTCGGCCAGGCTCAAAGCCAATCAGGAGTCTGGGGCAAATATCAACCCCTGAAATTATGCCGATTGCTGTCAGCCTGAGGTATCGGGCGGTGCGATTTCGGCGAAACGATCAGCCGCAGAATCCCAATCCGAGTTACGGTGCGGTTCGTACGTCATCAATTCGAACGAATCGGAAACGATGCGCCGCAAATGCGCCAGATCGCGCACCTGGGCGTTCGCCATGCCTTGCACCAAGACGTTTCCCATCGCAGTGGCTTCGTACGGCCCGACGACCATGCGGCGGCCCGTGGCGTCGGCCGTCATTTGCGAAAGCAGCGCATTCTTGCCGCCCCCGCCGACGATGTGCATCACGTCAAATCGCCGACGGATTATCGATTCCAGCCTCGTCAGCTTGTCGCGATAGCAGAGTGCCAGGCTCTCCAAACAACAGCGGATGAACTGGCCCGGCGACTCGGGCTCCGGCTGGTCCGTTGCTCGCGCAAACTCGACGATTTTTTGCCGCATGCCGCCGGGCGAGTGGAACGAAACATGTGACGGATCAACAAGCGTGCGAAACGCCGGCGCTTCGCCAGCCAGCCGCGTGAGAGTTGGATAATCGAATTCCTGGCCGCGTCGGGCAAAATCGCGCCGGCACTCTTGGACCAGCCACAAACCAGCAATGTTGTTCAAAAACCGAAACTTGCCCCCCACGCCAAGCTCGTTCGTGAACGACGCCGCTTGGGCTGCGGCCGACACGCATGGCTCGTCCAACTCTGCGCCCAAGAGCGACCACGTGCCGCTCGACAGATAACACCAATGCGATTCATCGGCCGATGGCACGGCGGCCACTGCACTCGCTGTGTCGTGCGCAGCCGGCGTCACAACTTGCAGATTCGTCGGAAGCCCCGTGTCGTCTGCAAGCTTTCTAACCAGCTTGCCGACTGTCGTTCCCGACGTGACAGTCGATCCCAGAATATCCGTCGGCAAGCCCAACTCCGCCAACATTTCACGAGCCCAATTGCCCGTGTGACAATCGATCATTTGGCTGGTGGATGCGATCGTCGCCTCTACGCTCTTTTCGCCGCTGAGCCAATAGTGGAGCAAGTCGGGCATGAACAACATCCGGTCTGCGGCAGCGAATGCGCGCGGGTCAGCCGATTTGTGCGCGTAAAGCGAATACAATGAGTTGAGCGGCATGAATTGGATGCCGGTGGTGCGATAGATACGATCGGCGCCAAGCTTCGCCAGTACCGCATCGTACGCGCGCGAGTTCCGCGGATCGCGATAGGCGTGTGGCAAGCCCACAAGCTCGCCACCTTTACCCACGAGCGCCCAATCTACGCCCCAAGTGTCGGCACCTACCGACGCGAGTTCGACCCGATTGGTCCGGCTCCATTCGGCCGCACGCCGCAGTCCGGCGACAATTTCCTGCCAAATTCCGGTGATGTTCCAGTGCAATCCGGTCGGCAGCCACAACGGTTCGTGCAGAAAACGATGGACCTCTTCCAGCCGCAATCGCTCGCCTTCGAGCACGCCGACAATCACGCGGCCCGATTCGGCGCCTAAATCAATAGCAATGTAGCCGTTCGTCATGCTGCTCATCGTATTCGGCGGACGAGTGAACTACAATCGTCTCATGCGCATCGGCCTGTTCATCCCGTGCTATATCGACCAGTTCTACCCGCACGTGGGTCTGGCCACGCTTAACTTGTTGGAAAGCTTTGGTCTGCAGGTCGAGTTTCCCGAAGAGCAAACGTGTTGTGGCCAGCCGATGGCCAACGCGGGTGTGCACGACGACGCGCGGCCGCTGGCGAAACGATTTTTGAACGTGTTCGCCGGCTACAAATGCATCGTCTCCCCGTCCGGAAGTTGTGTCGCCATGGTGCGGCATCACTTCGAACAAGTGCTGGGACCGTCGCCCGAGCTTGAATACGTGGCGCACAAGACGTTCGAGCTATGCGAATTCCTTACCGACGTACTTAAGATCGATCGGCTCACCGGCTCATTTCCACACCGCGTAGGACTGCACCAGAGCTGCCATGGTTTGCGCGAGCTGCGCGCGGCGTCGGACAGCGAATTGGTCGGCCCGGCATTCAATAAGCCACGCCAACTGTTGGCATCGCTCACCGGCATTGAGCTAACCGAACTATCACGTCCCGACGAGTGCTGCGGATTCGGAGGCCTGTTCGCCGTTTCGGAAGAAGCCGTTTCGTGCACGATGGGGCTCGACCGAATTGCCGACCACGAACGAGCCGGCACTGAAATTCTAACCGCCACCGATATGTCGTGCCTGATGCACCTCGATGGCCTCATCCGGCGACAGCATAAAGCGATCCGCGTGATGCACATCGCCGAAATATTCGCCGAAGCCCGCGGCATCAACTCGGCCGACGGACTGCTCGCTTAAGCGAACCGTGCTACCTTCACTCAAAAAATGACAACGAATACGACAGATCATCCAACCGCAGCCGCCCGCTTTATCGCCAATAGCGATCGCATGCACTGGCATGACAAGGCGATCTGGGCCGCGCGGACTCGTCGAGACAACGCGTCACGCTCGGTTCCCGAATGGGAAACGCTTCGCGAACTGGCGTCGCGGATCAAGCAGCACACGATGTCGCGGCTTGACGAGTACTTGGAACAGTTCGAAGCCAATGCCACGCGGCTTGGCGCGCAGGTGCACTGGGCCCGCGACGCCGCCGAGCACAACGCGATTGTCGCCGGCATTCTGCAGCAGCGCGGCGCCAAGCACGTCGTGAAGAGCAAGTCGATGCTCACCGAAGAGTGCGGCCTGAATCCGCACCTGGAGCAACTCGGCATCGAAATCACCGACACCGATCTCGGCGAATGGATTGTTCAGCTTCGCCACGAGCATCCGAGCCATATCGTGACGCCGGCCATCCACATTATGAAGGAGGAGGTCGGCCAGCTTTTCCATGAACAACTAGGCACAGCGGCCGGTGCGACGGACCCTCAGTACCTGGTCGAGGCGGCACGCAAACACTTGCGTGAAAAGTTTCTGGCCGCTGAAGTGGGAATCACCGGTGTGAATTTCGCCGTTGCCGAAACCGGCGGCTTCGTCGTTTGTACCAACGAAGGCAACGCCGATTTGGGCGTTTCGCTGCCGAAGGTGCACATCGCCTGTATGGGCATTGAAAAGCTGATTCCGCGCCTAACCGACCTCGGCGTCTTTCTCCGGCTATTGGCCCGCTCGGCGACCGGCCAGCCGATTACGACCTATTCCTCGCATTTCCACGGGCCCCGACCCGGCGGCGAGCTGCACATCGTGCTGGTCGACAATCGGCGCAGCGAATTATTGGGCAGCAGCGATTTTCAGCGCACGCTCAAGTGCATCCGCTGCGGCGCATGTTTCAATACGTGCCCCGTCTATCGCCGCAGCGGCGGGCATAGTTACGGTGTTACGGTCGGTGGACCGATCGGCTCAATCATCAACGCAGCTCGGGAGCCGAAACTACACAAGAGCCTCCCGTTCGCCAGTAGCTTGTGCGGGTCTTGCAGCGACGTTTGCCCGGTGAAGATCGACCTTCATCAACAACTGTTCGTTTCACGCCGGCATTTAGCCAGCTTGGGCTTGGTTCCAAAAGGGAAACGCTTCGGCATTACGTTAGCGGCGGCCGTGTTTAGTCGCCCCCGGTTGTATCGACTCGTCGGCCGTTTGACTCGGTTCGGGCTGCGCGTTTTGCCGCGCTCGCTGGTGTACAACCGTTGGAACATCTGGGGACGGCAGCGCGATTTACCGCCAGCGCCGAAGTATTCGTTTCACGAGCTCAACCGCCAGCGGCAGCGAAAGGACGACGCATACAAATGACGAGTAAGGAAATTATCCTGGGCTCGATTCGCCGCAATCGGCCGGCGCCTGGCGAATTGCCCTGCCTCAACGAATCGTGGACGAAGTTCGTCGATCCGCGCAAAAAATTCATCGAAGTGCTCGAATCAGTGGGCGGCAAAGCAATCGTCGCCCGCGACCAGAACGACCTGGCGAAACAAATCGAGTCCTTACCGCAGATCGCCGATGCCCAAACCGTGGCATCGCTCGTGTCGGGCTTCGGTTCGCGTAATATCGACGTGGCGGCGATGGACTCCCCGCATGGCTTGTCGCATGTCGATGTCGCTATTCTTCCCGGCGAGTTCGGAGTGGCGGAGAACGCAGCCGTGTGGGTCACCGATCGGCAAGTGCCGCTACGGGTCCTGTACTTCTTATGCCAACATCTAACCTTGGTCATTCCGGCAGCGTCGATCGTCGACCACATGCACGCGGCCTACGATCGATTGATCGCGCATGATCGCTTCGGCCACGACACGGCCACGAGCCGACATTTTGGCGTTTTCATCGCCGGTCCCTCGAAAACGGCCGATATCGAGCAGTCGCTGGTAATCGGTGCCCACGGCCCCCGCTCGCTCACCGTTTGTCTGGTCGAGCAGTGCTAGCATGAAATCTTGGCTGCATCGATGCAGACTTCGCACCTCTAAATTCCCCCCAGCCAACGTACTTTGACGGCCATTCGTTCCGTGGTACGATCTATCCTCGAAACCGTTGAACCCAGCCGGTCGCAGTCGGCGACCCGTCTAAGCATCCAGGGAGTGGCATCATGGTATGGTCATTTTTCAGGAACCAAGGGCGCAGAAAACAACGGCAACGAACGCGAGGGCGATCGCCGGCATCCAGAAGTCGCCGGCCATATTTTGAGAATCTCGAAGACCGGCGCGTGCTGGCGGTGTTCACGGTGACAAACTTGACCGACGCGCCGGTCGCGCCAGCCGGTTCGCTTCGCGACGCCATCAACCAGGCGAACGCGTCCGCGGGTGCCGATTCGATTCAATTTGCGGCTGGTCTGACTGGCACGCTTAATTTGGCCGCCGGCGCCGGCAATCTGGACATTACCGACCCCGTAACGATCAACGGCCCCGGTGCGGCAAATTTGACGATTGACGCAACCGCCGCCGTCTCGCGGATTTTTAATATCGAAGACACTGCCGGCAACGTCGCGATCTCCGGACTCACGCTCACCAAGGGCAACGCCGGCACCGGCGCAGGCGGCGCTATCTATTCCGCCAGCCTGGGCATGTTGACTATCTCGAACAGCGTCGTCAGCGGCAACACCGCGGGAACGGGCGGCGGTATTTTCGCAACCGGCGATCTGATTATCTCGGGAACAACCGTCGGCGGTGCCGGCGCGGGAAACACATCGACGGCCCAAGGCGGCGGCATTTACGCCGGAAGCATGCTGATGCTTTCAAACAGCACCGTATCGGGCAATACGGCAAGTGCCGGCAGCGGCGGCGGCATTTTCGCCGCCGGTAGCGCCATGATCGAAAACAGTACAATCGGCGGACTGACTGCGCCCGACGCAAATACCTCCGGAGTTAGCGGAGGCGGTATCGATGCCCA
>DASZZA010000033.1:0-1867 GCA_035545135.1 Lacipirellulaceae bacterium
AAAACCGCCGTCGTTGATCAGATTCTGATTGGTAGGCGAGAGCAGCGAAAACGAGTCGACCATGCCGGAGAGCGATGGTCCAACCGCTCCCGTCGCATCGATCATCTCGGCCGCAACCGTGAGATGATCACCCGCTGTCACGCCCGGAAGTGTCAGCGTATAGGTGTTGAAATCGAAGTTCGCAAACGACGGCGGAGCCAAGTCGGTACGGCCGGCCTGAGAATTGACAAACACTCCGTCGCCCAAGTGCGTGTGCACGCGCTCGACGCCCGTGATGCCGAGCGTCTGCCACACCAGCTCCGGATTGGAGCCCACGGTCCAGATTTCCCAATCACTCGACTTATGCAGGTTGCCGTCCGGATCGGAATACCCAACGGCTTCCATGTGGACGTCGCTTGGGTTCAGCGGCGAGCCGCCGACGATTGGCTGCGTGATCGTTGGTGTGGCCGGGATGGCGTTCGGTCCGCTCGGCAGGCCGACGATTTGCACATAGTTGATGCGAGTAGCTTTGTCGATCGCCGCACCTTGGTCGAGCGTCAGTCGGCCATCGCTGACGGTGACCTGATGCGTGGCCGTGATAAAATTGTTAGCCGTCAGCGCGACGCCATTCCAGTAGTTGACTCCCTCGACGTTCACCGTGTAGGTGCTGTCGAAGCCAGGGTCGCCGATTGACACCGTAACGCTGTACAGCCCATTGGGAAGAGCGAATTCCCAGAGGGCGTTCTGGTGAAAGTGGATCAGCGTATCGAGCCGCTGATCGGCCTGGATGCCACGATCGCGCGAGACATCGGTGTGGTCGACGGACCAACCGTAAAAGAGCCCGCCGCCACGGTCGCCAAACACCTGGCCGACATCCGGTAAATATCTGGTCGGCACAGGGACATCGGTCGCCTGGAAATTGACCAGATACGTATCGCCCGCCAAACATAACCGCGGTTCCAGCGATTCGACGCGAAGCCGCCGTTCCCACTCCGCCAAACCGTGCACATGCCGCCGCCTGCCGCCACGTTTCCTGCTCATCGAGTATCCCTGCACCAGTGTATGGATTAGGGGCTTGGCCCCATTTCACCTTGTTCGATTTTACCCGATTTGGACAACCAAAGCCGGAAAACCGAATTCACGTCGCACGGCAGTGGTCTTTACCATTCCCGCTACCCACCGCCGAGCGCCGACTACGACCGAGGTCCCGACCGTACGCCGCATTGCGAAGTCCACCGTCTGATGCAGCGCTGTAACACCGCGTTGCTGATTGCCGACTTCGCAACGGCATCATTTTCCGCTGTCAATGCGAGCAAGCTGAACACACTTGCCAGCACGCTCGCGAAATCCCCTGCCCTCTGCGCTTTCTCCCGCCTGTGCGATAGCTCGGCAATTCTATTGACTCGCGTTGCCGTGCCTGTTAACTAGGCCCGCGGCGCACATGCTGCGCGCGGCGTTGGAAACTCTTCTCTCGACGTGAAACGGATCGCACGTTGAAACGATTTATCCGCCTCATTGGTTGCGCACGCCCCCTTTTGCAAGGCTCGCTCGATCATGAGCGCCGGTTCGCAGCCACGTTCGGCGCGATTTGCACAATCATAATTTCGTTGCTGGCGGCGCCGTTAGTGGCACAACGGGTTGAATTTCCGACGCCGGTTCAGCCCGTTCAATCGACGACGCCGTACGCGGCTCCGACCGCGCCGGCTCCGTATGTGGCGCCGGCGAGTCCATATGGCAGTGCGCCCGCGCCGCCGGCAACGTACGGCGCACCGGCACCGGTGACTTCACCCCCTCCGACGTATCCCGCGCCGCCACCGGCGACCATACCCGGAGTTGCCGCGCCCTACGCGACTACGCCCTACGCTGCGCCGGCAGCCGTTGGTCCGCC
>DASZZA010000034.1:0-2843 GCA_035545135.1 Lacipirellulaceae bacterium
TGCCCTGGGGCACGCCGGAGGAAGAATACATTCCCGCACCACTTGTCTACGAATCCGAATTTGCGCTCGCCAAGGCGCAGCTCAAAACTCAAACGCCGGCGTGCGCGCCGCAGCCGTTCGACTCGCCGATGCCGGCGCCGACAGCCAATCGACAACTCGCGCCACCGCTTGCGCCCGGAATCCTGTCCGAGCCACCAGCCGTTACGAACAGAGGCAAAGAATCTACCGACAGCACGAAAGGTAATAAAACTAACAGTACACCTGGCTTGACATCGCCGAGTGCGGATTCGGCGACGCCGCCGACGAATGAAAACAGGGATAGCGCAAATGCGCAGGCGACTCCCACCGCTTACGAAACGGGCGCTGATGGTGAAGAATTGCCCCAGGGCGACAGCACTGCGAGTAACCTGCCGCCGCCGGCAGAATCGGACTTCGCTGCTGCCGGTGATACGACCGCTCCCATCGGCGCGCGCGGTCCGCAAGGCACGCTACCGCCCGAATGGCCCGACGAGCGCGGATTCATCCCCCCGCCGCCGAGTCCCGTGCGCCCCCCGTGTTGTCCATGCAATGGTCCGATTATGACGCACACGCGGATTTATCAAGGCAACGACAGCGAATTCACAGAGGCGCTCGCCAGCTACTATCATTTCCGCGACGATGCTCGCTTCGGCGGCTGGCAAAATTATCTACAGCGCAGCGACGACTTCATTCGATTCTGCTGTCATTTGGACATTTGCGAAATGCTCGCCGCGCGCGGTGGCGGTGGAGAAACGCGAGTAGTGTGGCAGTGGCCCGATTGCCGATAACTCTCGTGGGTAGGGTTCGGAGATCAGGGTTAAGGGTTCGGTTCGGAGATTCAATCTGAACCCTCGACTCTGAACCCGGAACCATCCTCCCGCCGACATCCCCCAGTGCTGACCCAGCAATGTCGGTCACCCCCCAAGCCCCCGCCGCCGCCGAATGGAGTCCCGGTCGTGAACGACGACATCAACGTGCTCGCCCTGATCAAAGGCAAGGAACGCTACATCTTTCTTTACGACGATTCGCAACGCGCCGAAGCGCTGCGAATGCTCGGCCGTCATGCGTCGAATCCCGAGCTGAGCTTCAGCTGGTACGACGCCGCCGTGCTCAGCCAAAAGATTCGCCAGGAAGAGCGGCAACGGCGCTCGCGCCTCAGCCTGCCGCAAGTGACGGATAGCGAAGAGCTGTTCTAACTCAGTCGAGAGTCAAGAGTCGATGGTCAAGGGCCCGACGCGTGGTTCTGGCTCTTGACCCTCGACTCTGGGCCCTCGGCTACTCCATGCGTTTGCAAATCGGCCAGTTCCTGCAATACCTGAGCGTCGAGCGCGGCGCGTCGCCGCATACGCTCAAAGGGTATCGCGAAGACCTGCACGCCTTGGCTGAATACCTGGCCGATGGCGACGGTCGCACGCCTGCACCTGGCAGCATCACCACGAATGAACTGCGCGGATTCCTGTCTGCCCTGCACGAAGCTGGGTACGCAAAATCGTCGATTTCGCGTCGACTTGCTTCCGTGCGCAGCTTCATGAAGTTTGGGCAGCGCGAAGGGTGGGCCAAATCGAACCCGGCCAAGGCGCTTCGCAACCCACGAAAGAGCCGCAAGCTGCCGCACTTTCTCTCCACGGACGAAGTCGGCAAGCTGCTCGACGCACCGAAAGGCAACACACCCGCGACCATCCGTGATCGAGCTATCCTGGAAACGCTTTACTCTGCGGGCCTGCGAGTGAGTGAACTTGTTGGCCTGAACGATGGCGACCTCGATTTCGCCGCGGGAATCGTTCGCGTCCGCGGCAAAGGCAAACGCGAGCGGCTCGCGCCAATCGGCTCGTATGCCTCCCGCGCCCTCAAACAGTGGCTCGACAAGCGTACCCTGTCACCGCACGAAAAAACCGACCGCGATGTGCCTGTCTTCACCAACAAATTCGGCACGCGGCTAACCACCCGCAGCGTCGCACGCATGCTCGAAAAGTACCTGAAAGAAACCGGCCTCGACAGCCGCACGTCGCCCCACACGCTCCGCCACAGCTTCGCCACCCACCTCTTAGACCGCGGCGCCGACATCCGCAGCGTGCAAGAACTGTTGGGGCACAAGAGCCTCGTCACGACCCAAATCTACACGCATGTGAGCACGGCGAACCTCCGCGCCGCGTACGAAAAGGCCCACCCGCGGGCACAGTGATATGCCTCAAGGACCTCCTCTCCCACGGTGCAGTCCCACAGTGACCCGAACCGAGTAGGTTTTCGCGGTTTCGATAGTACTGATCCTCCAGGTCCTTTCGGGGTATAAAAACCGAGAGGAGACAGGATTGGCCGGCTGAGGTCCAAATCAAGGGTGCGGAGCCAACCGTCGATTTCATCCCGATCGGTGTCGCCATCAAACCATCGCAGAATTGCCCTCAGTCCCGCGTAAGCCTCCTCTTCGCTCTTCACTTGATAACCGTTCGCGTCGCTCCCTTTTTTGCACACGATTACGACCGTCCGTTTCAGTTTCGGGTGAGCGAAGTTACGATGGCTACCTTTGCCACCACACTTTATGAAACCAGCCTGTTCCAAATCGCGAATTAAGTCGCAGATCTTTCGCGGCATGTTTGTTCTGGCGAAATAACTGCGCACGGCACCTAATTATGCCTTGTCAACGCGGTTGGTAATAACACCGTCAGTCACTCGAAGTGCTACGGCATATTCCCTGCCACCCCGCGAGCCGCCGGGGTGCCCCACGTCTGTTGGTTATGCTGTCTGCTGCCGCCAGGTTTGATCGTTAGCCAGTTCCAATCGCCTTGATGGACGAGTCGGGCAATTAGCATGATTTGGCCAACGTGGTA